>CAZHDP010000376.1:0-3721 GCA_964531605.1 uncultured Burkholderiaceae bacterium
CCTTGGGCGAACCTCAGGGCAAGGCGGACAGCCCCTTGCCACCGTTCGCTTTGAAAAGCAGTTTTCCTGAAAAAGAAGGGTTTTCGCTGCCGGCAGTGCGCGGCCAGCAGCCTTTGGCCATCATGGGTGATGCGGCCACTGGGGTTGGGCACCTGAACCAATTGCAAGACACCGATGGCGCGGTACGCTCGGAACCCCTGCTGGTGAATTACTACGGCCAAGCTGTTCCCTCCTTGGCGTTGTTGTCTGCGCTGAAAAGCTTGAATTTGACGGCCGCAGATGTGAAGCTCAACCCTGGCGAGTCGGTGCAAATTGGAAAGCTGAAAATTGCCACAGACGACTTCGCTGTGATGCAACCGCAGTTCTACAAAGGGCGCGATGGCAAATCTGCTTTTGCAGTAGATTCGTTTTACGACGTCCTCAGCGGGAAGATCCCTGCCGCCAAATACACCGACAAAATCGTCATCATCGGCGCAACAGCAACCGGCGTGGGCGTCAGCTTCCCTGTGCCTGGCTCCCCCAGCTTGTCGCCAGCAGAAACGGTGGCACACATCACGTCCAGCATATTGAGCGAACACTTCATCGTTCAACCGGCCTGGGGCGTGTGGGCGGCCTTTGGTGCATTCCTGCTGGTGTCAGCCTACTTGATCGCGGGCTTGCCCAGGCTTTCGGCGGCAACGGCGGCACTGTCAACCGGTGCCCTGCTGGCAGCACTGCTGGTCATTGAGTTTGGCCTGCTCTCGGGTGCCGCAGTGTGGTTGAAGCTGGTATTGCCTGCCACGCTCTTGGTCGTGGGTCACTTGGCGCTGACCACCAAACGGTTCCTGATGACGGAAGCTGGCAAACAAAAGTCAGACGAAGAATCAGCAGAAACCAACCGCATGATGGGCTTGGCCTATCAAGGGCAAGGGCAATTGGACATGGCGTTCGACCGCTTCCGCCGGGTGCCGATCACCGATGCGTTGATGGACAACCTCAACAACCTGGCTTTGGATTTCGAGCGCAAACGCCAGTTCAACAAAGCACAGGCCGTGTATGAACACATGTCGGCGCACAACACATCCTTCAAAGACTTGCCCGCCAAACTGAAACGGGTGAAGCAACTGTCTGAAACGGTGATTTTGGGTAACGGCGCCGGGACTGGCGCCACCTTGGTGCTCGACAACGGCGCGATAGAAAAGCCGATGCTGGGCCGTTACCAAGTGGAAAAAGAGTTGGGCAAAGGTGCGATGGGCGTGGTCTACCAAGGCAAAGACCCCAAAATTGGCCGTGTGGTCGCTATCAAAACGCTGGCCTTGAGCCAAGAATTTGAAGGAGATGCCTTGGAAGACGCACGCGAGCGGTTTTTCAGGGAAGCAGAGACCGCAGGGCGCTTGCAACACCAGCACATCGTCACGATTTTTGATGCGGGTGAAGAGCATGATCTGGCCTACATCGCGATGGAATACCTCAAAGGCTCGGATTTGGTAGAGCGCTGCAAGCCCGGTCAGTTGCTGCCGGTGCCTCAGGTGTTGTCGATCATTGCGCGTGTTGCCGAAGCCTTGGCCTACGCACACCAACAACATGTGGTGCACCGGGACATCAAACCCGCCAACATCATGTACGAGGTGCAGACAGACACGGTCAAAGTGACCGACTTTGGCATTGCGCGCATCACAGACTCCAGCAAAACCAAAACAGGCATGGTGCTAGGCACCCCCAGTTTCATGTCGCCAGAGCAAATCGCGGGGCGAAAAGTGGATGGGCGATCAGACCTTTATTCGCTGGGCGTGATGCTGTTCCAAATGTTGACGGGGGTGTTGCCGTTTCGGGGTGAGTCCATGGCCGAGCTCATGTACAAAATCTCCAACGAGCCGCCAGCCGACCTGTTGCAACTCCGACCAGACCTGCCGGTAACGTTGGCAGAGGTGGTCAACCGGTCCTTGGCCAAGTCGGTAGACGCGCGCTTTCAGACCGGCGAAGACTTTGCAGCCGCGCTGCGCAGCCTGAACTTCGAGACTAAAACCGAGACAACGACCATGGAATCTGCAATCATCCATAATCAACTGTCTCCAGTGATGGCGACCCCGTTTGACAAGACTGTTGTGAATCCTGTAACCGCGCCTGATCCTACAGAAAGTACGATCGTGATGCCGAAGCCGCCAGCGCAGGGCTGATGCCGTTTTTTGAAGTCTCGCCGATGCCTGAATCTGATTTGACAATGATCTTTTATGAGTTTTTCTCACAAACCGACCCTGGTTTGCTGAGGGATAACAACGAAGACGCGGTGACGTTCGACAACGACACCCGGCTCGCTGTCCTTGCGGACGGCATGGGGGGTTACAACGCTGGCGAAATTGCGGCCAACATGGCCACCACGTTCATCAAAACAGAGCTGATCCGGTGGCTCTCTGAAGTGGGCAAACGCGCGGGCGCCAAAGAAGTCAAGCGGGCCATGGAAATTTGCGTCGACAACGCCAACCGTGCCATCTACAACTCGGCCAACAGCAATGCGCAATACGCGGGCATGGGCACCACGCTGGTGATGGCCATCTTCCAAGACACGAGGGTCATCGTGGGCCATGTGGGTGATTCGCGCTGCTATTTGTTCCGTGGCGGCGATTTGTACCAGATCACCCGCGATCATTCGTTGCTCCAAGAACAACTGGATGCAGGCTTGATCACGCCAGAGGAGGCCGCCGTCTCGCTCAACAAAAACTTGGTCACACGTGCTTTGGGTGTCGAAGACACCGTGTTGCTGGAAGCGCATGAACACGTGCTGGAGCCCGAGGATGTCTACTTGCTTTGCTCGGATGGACTCACGGACATGGTGTCTGACGAGCAAATTGCCCAAATACTTGCGACGGACGATCCGCTGGAAACGCGTGCCAAAAAATTGGTCGATACGGCCAACGCCAATGGCGGGCGCGACAACATCACGGTGTTGTTAACCCACGCCCACGCCAGCAGTAAAAAGCGCGGATTCATGTCCCGTTTGCTGGGAAAATGATGACAATCTTTCAACTTGGGCCCCAGGGCCGCAGAAACGGGAGCCGACCATGCCGAAAATGATCGTGTCGATCGACGGTGTTGTCATCAAGGAAGTACAGTTGACCAAAGAGCGCACAACGCTGGGTCGACGTCCCTACAACGATATCGTCATTGATAACCTGGCCGTTAGCGGCGAACATGCCGTCTTGCAGATGATGGGCAATGAGGTTTACCTTGAAGACCTGAACAGCACCAACGGCAGTTACCTGAACGGTAAAGCCGTGAAGAAGCAACTGCTGCAGAACGATGACATCGTTGAAATTGGCAAATACCGGATCAAATTTGTAGGCGAGTCCGCGGGAAGTTATGACAAAACCATGGTCATCAAGCCCGGTGGAATGGCTGCTGCCGCGCGCGCCAACACCCCAGTCGCCGCTGAGGCGGTTCAAAATGCAGCGATCAAAGTGTTGTCAGGTGTGGCCACTGGGCGAGAGGTGCCCTTGGTCAAAGTGGTCACGACCATAGGCAAACCTGGCATTGCGATCGCTGCCATCACACGTCGACCCAATGGTCACGTCATTGCCCATGTGGAGGGCATCAGCAGGCCGTCCATCAATGGCATACCGACAGGCACGGACGAAGTGTTGTTGAACGACGGTGACGTGATTGAACTGGCCGGAACCCAGATGCAGTTTCTGCACAAGTAAGTCTGCGTCAGGTCTCGCTGCGTCCTGACACCACGATGATTGAT
>CAZHDP010000377.1:0-3709 GCA_964531605.1 uncultured Burkholderiaceae bacterium
ACATGGACACGGTGTACCTCAAAGGCATGCTTGCCAAACAGCCGTTCCGCATCGATGGCAACCGTGCTTATGGCCTGGGTATTGGCGATGACAAAGCTGGGATTGCGGTCATTCTGCACACCCTGTCTGTGCTGAAAGAAACGAATTTTCGTGGTTACAGAAAACTGACCGTGCTCATCAATGGTGACGAAGAAGTCAGTTCCCCCGGCAGTCGCAACGTGTTGAGCAAACTGGGGGCGGAGCACGATTTAACGATGTCGCATGAAGGTTCTCCGGTCGCCTCTGACCAACTGTCACTCGCCACCGCTGGCATTGCCGCGGTGACGTTAAAAGTAACAGGCAAGGCCTCTCATGCGGGATCTGCGCCAGAACTTGGGCGCAACGCCATCTATGAACTGGCACACCAAATGTTGCAGACCAAGGATTTTTCAAACCCGATCACTGGCGTCAAGATGAACTGGACCATGATCAACGGCGGAACCAATCGCAACGTGATTCCAGCGGAGGCGAGTGGTGCCGCCGATGTGCGCGTGATTCGGGTATCGGATTACGACGGGTTGGAGTTGCGTTTACGTGAAACCATCAAAAAACAACTGATCCCTGACACCAAGTTGGACTTGACCTTTGAGCGTCGCCGTCCGCCACTCGAATTCAACCCCGCCGCCGCCGTCATTGCGAAACACGCTCAGTCCATTTACCGTGAACTTGGCAAAGAATTGAAAGTGTCAGACGGTGTCGCTGGCGGTGGCACCGATGCCGCGTTTGCGGCCCTGGGCAACAAAAAGCCAGTGATTGAGCGCTTTGGTTTATTGAGTTTTGGCGCCCATTCAAACGACAACGAATACGTCCACATTGACTCCATTGAGCCCAGACTTTATCTCGCAGCCCGATTGATCATGGATGTGTCTCTAGGGCGCGTGAAGTAGGTGCCTGTATGGAGAACGTCATTCAGCGAATTTTTTCTCAATCTTTTTGACTGTGGAAAGCAGTGAATTGCGAATATCGTTCATGTAAATCTCGGGAGAGATGACTTGAGCGGCGGCAGCTGAGCTGAGGATCATCATTGGCAAACCATGGCCAAATCGCACGGGTGCGGCGATGGCGTTGACTTCAACGCGCCAGTCTTGAAACGAGCTGCAACACCCATGGTCATCGAACTCTTGCACCGCTCTGCGTATGCTGGCCTCTTGTGCTGGCCAGCTTTCAGGGTCCAGCGCCTTCAGACGGTCTTCTATGGTTTTACGGGCTCCAGGTTTGATGGCCGCGATGTAGGCCCGTCCCATCGCCGATGTGGCGATGGGAATTCGAGAACCAATGTTCAAACGGATGGTGACCATCGAGTCCGATCTGCAGGTCTCGATGTAGAGCATCGACATGCCGTCCCGGATGCCCAATGCAATCATGGTGCCGGTGTTGTCTGCCAACGCTTGCATCAACGGACGGCTCACCTCAACAGCCTCAAGCCTGGAGAGGGTTGTCCCACCCAGCTTGAGTGTGGCCAGGCCCAAGCGGTAGCGTGCGCTTTCAGCGTCGTGCACCAAGAAGCCGAGCTGGGTCAAGGTGTAGGTGAGTCGAGAAATGGTCGACTTGGGCAAAGCACAGCGGAGTGCCAGTTCCTGATTCCCCAACTGCTCCTCCCCTGACTTGAAGGATTGGAGAACATGAAGACCACGGGCCAGCGCTGTGACGAATTGGCGCTCATCCACATGACTGTCATCTTCTGGAGAACTGGGCACCTCTGCGGGTGAGGTGATGCCAGCTTTGCGCGGTCTCATGGCGATGATCAGTTCGTTTGAGAAATGATGTTTTCTTCGACGTCTCGCAAACGGTCTTTTCCAAAAAAAATCTCTTTCCCCACAAAGAATGTAGGCGAGCCAAAGGCACCAGATTCGAATGCTTTTTGCGTATTGCCGAGAAGGGTCGCCTTGACTTCAGGGTCTTGCGTTTCATTGAGCAGGGCATCTGCGTCTAAAGCGTTCCGGGCCAGATGCGTTTGAATGACCAAGGGGTCTGAGAGATTCAATCCGTCCTCCCACATCCCCGCGTACATGGCCTCTACGTAACGCTCAAACACCCCCAATTTCTGCGCCGCAACAGCACCGCGCATGATGCCGAGGGTGTTCACAGGAAAGTGAGGGTTGAAGCGAAATTGACCGAGCTTGTGCTTTGCTAAAAATCGTTCAATTTCCAGCCTGTCATACGCACGCTTGTTCGGAATGCCTGCAAAGGCTTCCGCAGGAGATCGGTTGTTGGCGAGCTTGAACAGTCCGCCCAACAAAATCGGCACATACTCAAATCGAACCCCTGTTCTGCGTTCGATCTCGGGGATGACCTTGTGACACATGTACGCATTGGGGCTGCCAAAGTCAAAAAGAAACTGCACGGTTGGTGTTGTCATGGTGATGCCTATGGTCTGTCGATTTACCAGGTTTCCATCCAGGGGCGGATGTCCAATTCGTGGGTCCACGCATTGCGAGGCTGCAGGTGCAACTGCCAATAGTGCTCAGCAATGCTGTCAGGCGAGACGATGCCATCTTGCGCCTTGGTGGCGTACCGATCAGGGAAATTGGTACGTATGAATTCGGTATCGATGGCGCCATCAACAATGGGGTGCGCCACGTGTATGCCTTTGGGCCAGAGTTCGCGTGCCATGCTTTGCGCCAACGCCCGGAGCGCGTGTTTGGCCCCTGCGAAGGCGGCGAACCCCTCTTTGCCGCGAAGGCTTGCCGTTGCGCCGGTAAAAATGATCGTGCCACGCTGCCTGGGCAGCATCCTTTTGGCCACTTCACGGCCCATCAGGAATCCCCCAAAACAAGCCATCTCCCAGACCTTGAAGTACACGCGAGCAGTGGTCTCAGTGACGTCGAACCTCACGTTGGCGCCAATGTTGAATATGGCGACTTCAATCGGGGCAATGTCGCGTTCGATGCGTTCGACCAAGGCAACCATTTCCTCTTCTTTCCGTGCGTCACTTCCAAAGCCGTGCGCCTCGCCACCTGCTGCGCGAATGTCATCCACCAAAGGGGCGAGTTTGTCTGCCGATCGTCGGGTGACGCAAGCGATGTAGCCCTCCCGCGCGAACCGCTTGGCAATGGCACCACCGGTGGCATCTCCTGCTCCGATCACCAAAACAGCCTTTTTCGGACTCATGTGACTTCCTTTTTGGGTTGGTCCCACCTGCGTTGGACACAAACGGGGTAAGCCTATTTTGGGTGGAAGCTGAGGAACGTGCCAGTATTTGAATCAGATTTTGTTCTGCTGTGCGGAATAAAAATCTGCCCATACCTGCCGCTCTTTCAAGACAGCATCCACTTTTGCATAAATATTTAAGGTGCGGGCCAATACTTTCATATGAAATTTCAAGTTTTCAATTCCGCATTGCAGAATTCAAAAGAGACGCAAATCCCACAGAGCTGTCTAAACTTTGATCCACCTTCAAAAGGATGGAATGCCCCATGAACTCCAATGCCACGCCCCATGAAAGACGCCTGCATGAGGTGCTCAAGACGTGGGTGCATCGTCAGCCAGATGCGGTTGCTGTCCAAGATGCTCACCATGCCCTGAGTTATTCAGCGCTGGACCACCAAAGCTCGTGGATGGCGGAGCGCTTTCGAGAACTTGACGTCCGTGGCGGCGATCGTGTCTTGCTGGTGGGAGAAAACTGCGTCGCGCTCTGCGTGGCATTTTTGGCGCTCAGCAAGCTCGATGC
>CAZHDP010000378.1:0-3701 GCA_964531605.1 uncultured Burkholderiaceae bacterium
CCAGCGCCACGCCGGCCAGCGGCGCGCACGCCGTGGTCTCGCGCACCGTCAGCGTGTAGCTGGTGGCGGCGCCGACGCTGATGCTGCTGGCCGCGGCCGTCTTGGTGACGCTCACGGCGCCGAGCGGGCACGCGGCAGCCGTGCCGGTGCTGGTTTGCCTAAGCAGTACCGCCAGTTGGCCGGTGATACCGTGCTGGGGCACACCATGCGTGCCTTTACGTCAGCCGCTCAGGTCCCACCACCTGACGGGTTGGCGGGCTTGCTTCAGCGGGTGGTGGTGGTGGTGTCGCCTGGTGATCCCCACCTTGCCGCGGCGCAAGCGTCACTGGCGCCCGGTGGCGACACGACGGTCGTGTCGAGCGTTGCCGCCTGCGCGGGTGCGACCCGCGCTGACACTGTGCTGAATGGCTTGGGGTGGTTGTTGGACAACGGTGCCCAGCCGAACGATTGGGTGTTGGTGCACGATGCCGCCCGTTGTCTAGTCACGCCAGCGCAAATCAATGCCTTGGTATCCGTATGTCTCGGTGATGGCGTGGGCGGCTTGCTGGCTCATCCGCTCGCGGACACGTTGAAGCAGGCTGACCCCACATCGCCTGGCCAGGTGAGTGCCACGCTGGACCGCAGCCACAAATGGTTGGCGCAAACACCCCAGATGTTTCGCATCGGTGCGCTGCGTGATGCGTTGACGGCCGCCGCGGCTGCAGCGGCGGTGATCACCGATGAAGCCAGTGCCATGGAGTTCGTTGGTTTACACCCCCAATTGGTGCCGGGCAGCGCTCAAAATTTCAAGTTGACTTATCCAGAGGACTTTGCAATGGCCGAGGCCGTCTTGCAAAGCAGACGCGCATGACTCACTCCCCTACACCTGACCCTGCCTTCAAATTCCGCATCGGAGAGGGGTGGGACGTCCATGCGCTGGTGCCGGGGCGCAAGCTGATCATCGGTGGGGTGTTGGTTCCCCACACTGCTGGTTTGTTGGGGCATTCAGACGCCGACGTGTTGCTCCACGCCATCACGGACGCTTTGCTGGGTGCCGCCGGCCTGGGCGACATTGGGCGACACTTTCCGGACACCGACGTCCGGTTTGCTGGGGCCGATTCTGCCGTCTTGCTGGCTGAGGCCATGAACCGGGTGCGTGCACAGGGCTACCGCTTGGGCAATCTGGATTGCACCGTGGTGGCTCAGGCACCTAAATTGGCTGGCTACATCCCGGCCATGTGCACACGCATCGCCGACGTGCTAGGGGTGGCTGTGGGGCAAGTCAATGTGAAAGCCAAGACGGCGGAGAAGCTGGGACCTGTCGGCCAAGGTCAGGGCATCGAAGCGCGGGCTGTAGTGCTTCTTTTTTGATAGCAAACTTCTGATGCAGATATTGCGGAAAGTCTGTTTTTAAAGGTGATGATGGTCGATGAAAGGCGTCAGCCGTTGTGCTTCACCGGGTCGGCCTTGTTCAAACGCAATATCACCGCCAAACCGCCGCTGCTGGGGCTGCTCAGGCTGACAGTGCCACCCATGCGCTGGATGGTTTTTTCAACAATCGACAGTCCCAAGCCCGCGCCCACGGCAGAGGTACGCGCGGCATCTCCCCTGAAAAACGCTTGGGTCAACTTGGGCAGATGGTCTGGCGCCACCCCAGGGCCTCGGTCGCGTACTCGGATGACCACCCAGTGGTCACGTCGCCGCGCGGATATTTCGACCTGAGCGACACCGCTGGCTTCGCTTTTGCCGTAACGGCGGGCATTTTCCAGCAGGTTGCTGATCACTCTGGCCAGCTCGGTGCCGTCGCCATGCACATGCAATTCGGTCTCCATGTCCACGGTGACCTGCATGTCACTCGGGTTGCTCAGTGCATACAAGCAGCCTTCAACCACCGTGTGGAGGTTCACCGTTTTGAATTGCGTGGGCACGGGCCGGGCGTATTCTAAAAATTTGTCGATCGTGCGATCTAACTGCTCGATGTCGTTGGCCATGTGGGCTCGGGCGGTCTCATCTTTGACGCAGAGTTCAGTCTCTAGCCTCAGCCGTGCCAGCGGTGTTCTCAAATCGTGAGAGATGCCTGCCAGCATGACGGCACGGTCTTGGTCGATTTTGGCCAATCGCGAAGCCATGCGGTTGAACCCGATATTGACTTCCCGTATTTCATTGGTGGCGGCGGTTTCATCGAGGTAGCTGGAGTCATAGTCACCCTCGCGGACCCTGCTGGCGGCGAGCCACAATTGCCTGATGGGTTGGTTGATCAAACGGGCCAACAGGGCTGCGCCCGCCAAGGACAGCAACAAGGCCAACAGCAACCAAGCCAGCCAAGACCAACCCACAGACTGCCCCTCTGGCTGCATGCGTTGGGGGTCAATGCGCAGCCAATGGGGATGGCCGCCGATGTCAATGCTGATCCAGAACCCTTGGCGTCCGTTGACTTTGTCTGCAATCACCGTGTTCGGGCTGTTGCGCCGCCGCAATTCAGACAGCAGCAGTTGACCCAGTGCATCCCCTGGCAATGGCGACACCTCGTCAACTGGAGTGCGAGGCTGAACCCAAAGGCTCTCTTGCTCTGCAAGTGTTTTCACCAGCGCGGGCCGGTCTTCATCATGTGCGGCGTTGAGTGCGGCTCGCGTGATGTTGACCAGCGAGGACACCTGCCGCGCGGTGTGCCATGCCCGTGGTTCGAATTCCAAGGCCTTGAAGGTTTGCAGCCAGGCCAAGACGCTGCCAGCAATGAGCGCGGCAAGCAAGAAAAAGGTCCGCCAGAACAGGCTGATGCCCGACCTGTTGGGCGACAAAAAGAGCGACGCCAGTGCAGAAACTCGGCCTTGGTTGTCTGAGGAAGCTGACAGCGCAGGGTCTGCGCCTTGGGCAGGGTCAGTTCGCGCCATCGGGCACAAACACGTAGCCCACGCCCCAAACAGTTTGCAGGTAACGGGGCATGGCGGCATCGTCTTCAATCAAGCGGCGCAGGCGCGAGATTTGAACGTCCAGGCTGCGGTCGGTTGGTTTGATGTCTCGACCACGCGTCAGTTGGGCCAGTTTGTCTCGGCTCAAGGGCTGTCTGGGGTGACGCACCAGTGTTTTTAACATCGCAAATTCGCCCGTGGTCAACGGCAGTTCTTCCCCGTTGCGCAAAAGCTTACGAGAAGCGATGTTGAACAGGTAAGGGCCAAACGTAACCACCTCATTGGCATTTGACGGGGCACCAGGTGCCTCTTGGACTGGGCGACGGCGCAACACCGCATGGATGCGCGCCAGCAATTCACGTGGATTGAAGGGTTTGCTCAAATAATCGTCTGCGCCGACCTCTAGACCTGTGATGCGGTCCTGCTCTTCGCTTTTGGCGGTGAGCATGATGATCGGCGTCGTCACCTGATTGGCCCGCAGGCGAGTGCAGATGTCGATGCCACTTTCACCAGGCATCATCAGGTCGAGCACAATCAAATCAAAGGCGCCGTGCGGCATCAACCGATTCAACGCGTCACCGTTCTGCGCGACCACCACATCGAAGCCTTCTTGGTGAAGAAATCTCTCCAAGAGCTCGCGCAACCGAGGATCGTCATCCACGATCATGATCTTGTCTCTTCGTTGTGCGGTAGTCATCATCGGTTTGGGCATGTTGTGCAACGGGATGTGCCCACACCGCTTAGCAGCGAGTGAAAAAGGCGGCACAAGTGTCGATGACGCTATTGTGTACCTTTGCCCTTCGCGGCAGCGGG
>CAZHDP010000379.1:0-3689 GCA_964531605.1 uncultured Burkholderiaceae bacterium
CGGGCGAGGCGGTGCACGTCTTTCATGCCGCGCGCGCCTGGGCATTCGAGCGCATCGACCCGCGCAAACGCCGTGGTGCTGATGTGGGTGGCGGGGCCGTCACTGCGCCACTGACCGGGCGCATCGTCGAGGTGGCTGTGCAGCTGGGGCAACAGGTGCAAGCCGGGCAGAAACTGGTGGTGTTGGAGGCCATGAAAATGGAACACACCCTCACGGCGGCCGTCGCAGGCGAGGTGAGCGAACTTCATGCGCAAGCTGGTGGACAATCCGCCAAGGGTGCGCTGCTGATGCGCATCACCCCCTAACCCTGACCCGTGAGGGTCACCAGAGGACTGAGGACTGCGCCATGCCAGGTATTTTTGACGGACTCAAAGTGTTGGACCTCACCCGGGTGGTGGCCGGCCCCCTGTGTACCCAGCTGCTGGCTGACATGGGGGCCACGGTGTACAAAATCGAAAAGCCCCGGGAAGGGGACGACACCCGTCGCATGGGGCCTTACCTGCCGGATCCTCAAACCGGTCAGCCCAGCAACGAATCGGCCATGTACCTGGCCTACAACCGTGGCAAGCATTCGGTGACGGTGGACATCGCCACCCCCGAGGGCGCCGCGTTGGTACAAGATTTGGCCGCCCGCTGCGATGTGTTCATCGAAAACTACAAAGTAGGCACCTTGGCCAAGTACGGGCTGGACTACGAAGCCGTGCGCCAGCGGCGACCCGACATCATTTACGCCTCGCTCACTGGCTTTGGCCAATCCGGCCCTGCGGCGGCGCGTCCAGCCTATGACTCGGTCTTGCAGGGCATGGCAGGCATCATGAACACCACCGGTCAACCCGCAGGTACCCCGGGTGGCGAGCCCATGCGCTCAGGCGTGTACATGGTGGACACCGTCACCGGCTTGTACACCGCGGTAGGTGTGCTCAGCGCCCTGTACCACCGCCTGGCCACGGGTGAAGGGCAGCGGCTCGACAGCGGCATGATGGACGCTGCCGTGTCACTCACGGGGCACTTTGCCGTGGGCTACTTGATCACCGGGGTGGTGCCCACCCGCCAAGGCAACGGCAGTGTGGTGGCTGGGCCAGGCGGTGTGTTCCAGTGTGCGGACGGCCCCGTGATGTTGGCCGTGGCCAATGACGGTCAATTCAAAGGCCTGTGCCATGCCCTGGGTTGCCCCGAGATGGCCCAAGACGAACGCTTTCGCACCAACCCCCAACGCATGGCCAACCAACCCGCCATGCGCGCCGCACTCGACCCGTTGTTTGCCGCGCAAGCCCGTGCTGATTTGATCGACGCCTGCACCCGCTTTGGCGTGCCCTGCGGCCCGGTCAACGACATGGCCCAGGTGTTTGCCGAACCCCAAGCCCAACACCGAGAACTCGCCCTGCGCCTGCCCCACGCCCGTGGCGTTGACGTCCCCGCCGTGCGCAGCCCGCTGCGTTTCTCAGCCACCCCCGTGGTCCACAAAGCCCCTCCCATGCTTGGCGCGCAAAGCGAGCAGGTGCTGGCTGACGAGCTGGGGCTGACGGCAGATCAGTTGCGCGGGCTGCGGGAGCGGGGCATCATTTGAGACCTCAAAGACCCAGCACACCATGGCCATAGCTCTCCTCTCCAACATTTCCGGCAGTGCCCCTTGCTGCACCTGTTTCTCTGCTTGAAAGGCAGCCATGCCATCCCTCGAAGCCCGTTCAGATTCACGCCGTAAATTCATCGCTGCGACGCCAGCGGAAGTCTTCGCCGCAATGAGCGACCCAGACAGGGTGGCACGTTGGTGGGGGCCAGAGGGGTTCACGAACACCATTCACCTGTTTGAATTCAGGTCTGGGGGGCAGTGGTTGCTGACCATGCATGGACCGGACGGCAAAGATTACCCCAACGAAAGTCGCTTCACACGCTTGGTTGCCGACCAGGTTTTTGAAATTGAGCACCTCAATGGTCACCACTTTGTGTTGACCCTGGAACTCTCGCCAAGCGGTGCAGGCACAGACGTCATGTGGCGCCAGACGTTTGACACGGTCGACCATTTCCGTCAGCTGGCAGATTTCGTCGCGGTAGCGAACGAGCAAAATTTGGAACGACTTGCCCTTGAGGTGCATCGCAGCACCAACGTTTGATTGCCAGCACCATGCACATTGCCATCCTCACCTTCCAAGGGTTCAACGAACTGGATTCCTTCATCGCCTTGGGGTTGCTCAACCGCATCAAAAAACCTGACTGGCGCGTCACACTGTGTTGCCCCGAGCCGACAGTGACGTCGATGAACGGGGTGCTGGTGCACGCGCAGTCTCGCCTGGAAGATGCTGTGCAGGCCGACGCTGTGTTGGTGGGCAGTGGCATGCAAACACGTGAAGTGGTGGAGGATGCCCAGATCATGGCCACACTGGGGCAACTCGACCCCGCACGTCAGCTCATTGGTGCGCAATGTTCGGGGACATTGATCCTGGCCAAGCTGGGTTTGTTGGGGCAGGTGCCTGTGTGTACCGACCTCACCACCAAGCCCTGGGTACAAGCGGCGGGCGTTGAGGTGCTGAACCAGCCTTTTGCCGCACATGGCAATGTGGCCACGTCAGGGGGGTGCATGGCGTCGCCTTATTTGGCCGCATGGGTCATCGCCCGTTTGGAAGGCGATGACGCTGCCCGGTCGGCACTGCATTACGTGGCGCCGGTGGGGGAGAAAGACGACTACGTTCAACGGGCCATGAACAACATCAGGTCCCGTTGAGCTTCACAGGCTGTCAGACCGTGCCAAAACCTGCAATGGCTTTGACTTCCAGGTACTCTTCCAGTCCGAACTTGCCCCACTCGCGGCCATTGCCTGATTGCTTGTAGCCACCGAACGGTGCGGTGCGTTCGTTGGGCACGCCGTTGAGGTTGATGTTGCCTGCGCGGATCTTGCGCGCCACCGCCCGCACCCGGTCGATGTCGCCACCTGATACGTAGCCTGCCAGGCCATACGGCGTGTCGTTGGCGATGCGGATGGCATCGGCTTCGTCCTGGTAGCCGAGGATGGTCAGCACCGGGCCGAACACTTCTTCGCGGGCAATGGTCATGTCGTTGCGCACGTTGGCGAAGATGGTGGGGCGCACCACATAGCCTTTGCTCACACCCTCGGGGCGGCCTGGTCCCCCTGCCACCAAGGTGGCGCCTTCTTCAATGCCCTTGTTGATCAGCGTCTGGATTTTGCCGAACTGGGTTTCATTGACCACGGGGCCAATGTTGGAGTCTGCCGCGCGCGCGTCGCCTGCTTTGGTCTTGTCGGCCACGGCTTTGGCAATCGCCATCACTTCGTCCATGCGCGACTGGGGCACCAGCATGCGCGTGGGGGCATTGCAAGACTGGCCTGAGTTCATGAACACGCTGCCCACACCGGTCGCCACGGCTTTGGAGAAGTCGGCGTCGTCCAGGATGATGTTGGGGGATTTGCCGCCCAGTTCTTGGCTCACGCGTTTGACGGTGGGAGCTGCACGCTGCGCCACGTCAATGCCGGCGCGGGTCGACCCGGTGAACGAGATCATGTCGATGCTGGGGTGCTCGGACATCACGGCACCCACGTCCAAGCCCAGGCCGTTGATCAGGTTGAACACGCCCGCAGGCACGCCCGCATCATGCAGAATTTCTGCAAATATCAGCGCCGAGCTGGGTGTGAATTCGGAGGGCTTGAGCACCATGGTCCAGCCTGCGGCAAGCGCTGG
>CAZHDP010000380.1:0-3668 GCA_964531605.1 uncultured Burkholderiaceae bacterium
CGTTGGCTGTCGGGGTCGAAGGTACGGATGGAGTCGATTTCGTCGTCGAACAGGTCCACCCGGTAAGGCACCAGTGAGCCCATGGGGAAGAGGTCAATCAAGCCACCACGCACCGCGTATTCGCCGGGGCTGACCACCTGTGTCACGTGGCTGTAGCCTGCCAAGGTCAGTTGGGCTTTGAGCCGGGCTTCGTCCAGTTTTTGCTTGGTTTTGAAGTGAAAGGTGTAGCCGGCCAAAAAGGCGGGGGGAGCCAGTCGGTACAAGGCCGTGGTGGCCGGGATGATCACCACGTCTGCGGCGTCTTTGCCCTCGCCAGTGCTGCGGCTGTGGATGCGCCAGAGCGTGGCCAGACGCTCGCTGATCAGGTCTTGATGGGGCGAGAACGTGTCATAAGGCAGGGTTTCCCAATCCGGGAACATGGCGCAACGCAGGTCAGGGGCAAAAAAGACCAGCTCTTCCATCAGGCGCTGGGCATCTGCCGCGTCGGACGTGACCACCGCGATCAACTTGCCTGCTGACTTTTCACGCAAAGCCAATTGGGCCAGCAACAGCGCGTCAGCAGAGCCTGCAGGGCGGGGCAGGGTGTAGCGTTTGCCTGGATTGAGTTTGGGGAGGTCCATGGTGCTTGGCTTGGGCGCGAAAAAAGCAAAACACCCCAAACCGCGTGGCATGGGGTGTGAAAGATCAGATGCTGTGATTTTAGCGACTCAAGGGCCTTTACCTTTGTACTGCTTACCGCACAATCGAGCCACCATGGCGCCTCTCAACCACTGCAACGACGACCTGCGAGCGCACATCGCCCGCCAACTGGCTGATTTTGAGGTCCGTGCTGCGCCCCTGGATGGTGGGCGTGCGGCAGCGGTCGCCGTGGCCATCACCGCTGCAGCCTTTGGGCCTGATTTGCCGAGCCTGCCGCGCCATGACACTTGGCAGGATGCCCCCGCCCTGGTCTTGACCCGACGGTCGCTGCAGTTGCGCAGCCACCCAGGGCAATGGGCTTTGCCCGGTGGGCGCATTGACGATGGCGAGACACCTGAGCAAGCTGCGCTGCGTGAATTGCAAGAGGAGGTGGGCTTGGCTTTGCCGCCGTCCGCCGTGTTGGGGCGCCTGGATGACTTTGTCACCCGCTCTGGTTTTCTCATGACGCCGGTGGTCGTGTGGGCTGGCCCCACGTGCGCTTTGGAGGCGAATCCGCAAGAGGTTGCGTCGATACACCGCATCCCGTTCAGTGAATTGTTGCGCAACGATGCGCCGATCCTGGAGCCGGGCGCTGCTGGCACGGAACCGGTGTTGAAAATGCCCATCGGCAACAACTGGATTGCCGCGCCCACGGCGGCCGTGTTACTGCAGTTTCGAGAGGTGTGTTTGCGTGGCTTGGCAACGCGGGTCGCCCACTACGAGCAGCCAGGCTTCGCCTGGCGCTGAAGTCCAGCGAGCGAGCCCGTTCTAGCTGTACACCAAGGTGCCGTCGTCCAGGTCGGCGCGTGGCAGGTCGTCTTTTTCGGTCCAGTAGTCCTGCAGATGTTGCCAGGGTGCGTGGTCGCCTTGCTGGGGCAACTGGGCCACACCGCGTGCCATGTAGCCGGGGTTGAAGTTGTCTGGCTCAACCCAGGGCTTGAGGGTCATGTGCTGGTCTTGCGCCCGCAATGCAGGCGTGACCACTTGGCAACCTTTGTCGTCCATGTGCTTGAGCAGTCGGCACACAAAGTCGCCCATCAAATCTGCCCGCAAAGTCCAACTGGCCCTGAAGTAACCAAAGATCCACGCCATGTTAGGGATGCCCGTGAACAGGGCGCCACGGTAGGTCACCCGGTCATGGAAGTTCAGCGGCGCTTGGTCGATGCTGAAGTCGATGTCACCCAGCACATTGAGGTTGAAGCCTGTGGCGGTGACGATGATGTCTGCTTCGAGCACTTGTCCCGATTTAAGCAAGATGCCGTTGTCGACAAAACGGTCGATGTGGTCGGTCACCACCGAGGCTTTGCCTTCACGGATGCCTTTGAACAGGTCGCCGTTGGGCACAAACGCGATGCGTTGTTGCCAGGGACGGTAGCTGGGGGTGAAGTGCTGGGTGACCACGTCCTCGAAACCTGGGCCGAGGGCGTTGCGCACACCCATGAGCAGCTCCTTGGTGATGGTCTCGGTGTCTTGCACGCATCGCCTGGCCACGGTGGCTTGGTCATGCAAGATTTTGCGGCGCACGATCTCATGCGTCCACTCAGGGGGAATGTCCAATTGGCGCAGGGTGTCGGCCAATTCGTTGGCATTGCGGCCCGTGATGAAGTAGGTTGGCGAGCGTTGCAACATGGTCACGTGCGCACAGTGGTCCGCAACGCTGGGGACCACGGTGGCCGCTGTCGCGCCTGAACCGATCACCACCACCTTTTTGCCTGAGAGCAGTGTGTCTTTTGGCCAGGTTTGGGGGTGGATGATCTGGCCTTTGAAGCTGTCCATGCCCGGCCATTCGGGTGTGTAGCCTTCGGCATGGCGGTAGTAGCCTTGGCACATCCACAAAAAGTGTGTGGTGAATGTGACCACCTCGGCCCGCTCGGAATCCGCGAATGAGCGCACGGCTTCAACCGTCCACAGCTTGTCGGCACTGGACCAACTCGCGCTCAAGATGCGGTGCCGGTAGCGCAGGTGTTGCGCGATCCCGTTGTCGTCAATCACCTCACCCATGTATTTGAGGATTTCGCTTGCCGTCGCGATGGGGGTTCCGGTCCAGGGTTTGAAGCGGTAGCCGAAGGTGAACAGGTCGCTGTCAGAGCGGATGCCAGGGTAGCGGTGCGTGTGCCAGGTGCCCCCAAAGCTGTCCAACGCGTCCAACACCACAAAGGTTTTTTGAGGGCATTGGGTTTGGATGTGGTAGGCCGCGCCGATGCCAGAGATGCCAGCACCGACGATCAACACATCGAAATGCTCTGCGGGGGTTGCCGATGGGGTCATGGGGTCTCCGTGGTGGATCAAAAAGCTTAGCACTCAGCCTGTATTCGCCGCGGGGTTGTTCCACGCGCGGCGAGTGGGCATCAGGTTAACAGCCGCGCCGAGCCCTTCGTGTCGCCCAGTTGGCAACGTCTCGTTGCATTTCGCGCTTCAGGCGCAAGCTGGGGCCAAGTAACATCTGGGGATGAATTTGCACGCCTTTCACTTGCCCCCCTTTGTTGCTGTGCTGGCACTGACCTTGTCTGCCTGTGCCATCCCTGCCGATCACTCTAACGGGGCGTTGGAAAAGCCTGAGGCCTTGATGGGCCCTGGGTGGATGGCCAAAGAGCTGGTGTCTGCCAACGCGCCAGCCCGCACTGTGCCCAGGCTGCAGTTTTTGAGTTCGACGCAGGTCGCCGGTTCGGGCGGGTGCAACAACTTCAGCGGGCCCTTGAACATCACGGGCAGCGTTTGGCACTTGGGCCCGTTGGCATCGACCCGCAAATTTTGCATGGGGCCAGAGATGGACGTCGAGAAACAGTTTTTCAGCGCGCTGGAGCGCGTGCGCTCTGCCAGCTTGAACGACGGTGTGCTGGGCCTGAAAGACGCCTCCGGTGTGGTGGTGTTGCGCTTGGTCCGAGCGGAATAAGGCTGCACCTGATGGACCGCTCGACGCCCATTGTGAAGCCCATTGCGATGCACCTTACGACGCCATTGACGGCCGCCACGGGCCGTGACGCCGTGTT
>CAZHDP010000381.1:0-3658 GCA_964531605.1 uncultured Burkholderiaceae bacterium
CCGGGATCCACGCTTTGCGCCGCTGACGCTGGCCAAAGAGGCTGGCCTCTTCAAAAAACATGGTCTGGATGTGAGCATCAAAAAAATCCCACAAAAAGACCGCCACTTGGCCGTGGCCTCGGGTGACATCCAATGTGCCGCCACCACGGTCGAGACCTGGGTCGCCTGGAACGCTGCTGGTGTCACCACCACGCAAATCTTCCAGCTCGACAAGAGCTACGGTGCTGACGGCATGGTCGTGAAACCCGGCATTGCCAAGATCACCGACTTGAAAGGCAAGACCGTTGCCGCCGATGCGCCTGGCACAGCAGGCTACTTTGGCTTGGCCTGGATTCTGAAAAAGAACGGCATGTCCATCAAAGACGTGAAGGTCGTCAACATGGGCCCACAGCCTGCGGCCAACGCCATGATCGCGGGCACCGATGGCATTGATGCTGCGATGACGTACGAGCCCTACCTGGGTGCAGTGCGCGCCAAGCCAGAGGCAGGCAAGATCATCGCTACCACCTTGGATTACCCCATGGTGATGGACACCTTTGGCTGCACGCCCAAGTTTTTGGCCGAGAACCCCAAAGCCGCGCAAGGCTTGGCCAACGCTTACTTTGACGCGCTCGACATGATCAAGGCCGACCCCAAGAAGAGCTTTGAAATCATGGGTGCAGACGTGAAGCAAGACGCTGAGAAGTTTGAAGCCAGCCAAAAATACCTGCGTTGGCAAGACCGCGCGGCCAACCAAAAATTCTTTGCCGGTGAGCATGCCGCGTTCAGCAAAGAAGCCGCCGATCTGTTGCTTGAAATTGGCATCATCAAGGCGATCCCAGACCTGACGAAGCTGGCTGACACGCGCTTCATCAAGTAAATCGGCAAGAAATTGCTCCTGAAACAATAGCTGCTCAGGCATACAAGACGTGCCGAAAGCAGCTATTTCTTATCAAATTCTGGACATGACCCCTCTCAAGCCCGTTGCGCCCGGCACCCGTGTGGTGCTGGGCATCAGCTTCTTTGTATTGTTTGTCGCCTTGTGGTCGCTTGCGACTTTTGGCGGCTTCGTCCAGAAGACGTTTTTGGCCGATCCACTCACCATGCTCAAAGGCGGTTGGACGCTGATGACCGAGTACGGCTTCGCCAAAGACATTGGCATGACCGTGTGGCGCGTGGTGGGCGGCTTTTTGATTGCCACGGCCATTGCGCTACCGCTGGGTGTGTTGATGGGGGCGTACAAACCCATTGAAGCCTTCTTCGAGCCCTTTGTGTCCTTCGCCCGCTACCTGCCCGCCAGCGCGTTCATCCCGCTGCTGATCTTGTGGGCAGGCATCGGTGAGGCACAAAAGCTGGCCGTGATTTTCATTGGCAGCTTCTTTCAATTGGTCTTGATGATCGCCGTCACCGTCGGCAACACCCGGCGCGATTTGGTCGAGGCCGCTTACACCCTGGGTGTGAAAGACCGCAGCCTGATCGGCCGCGTGCTGATCCCCGGGGCCGCGCCCGAGATTGCTGAAACCTTGCGCATGGTGCTGGGCTGGGCGTGGACTTACGTGATCGTGGCCGAGCTGATTGGTGCGTCCAGCGGCATCGGCCACATGATCACCGACAGCCAGGCGCTGCTGGCCACCGACCAGATCATCTTCGGCATCATCGTCATTGGGCTCATCGGCCTGTTGAGCGATCTGTTTTTCAAATGGGTGAATCGTAAGATGTTCCCCTGGGCAAAGCTCTGAACCGGAACACTCCATGACCGACATCCTCAGCGTCAAAGGCGTCTCGCGCACCTTCCTGTCCGCCACTGGCGGGGCCCCCACACTCGCTCTGCAGGCCACCGACCTGACCGTGCAAGAGAACGACTTCATCACCATCCTGGGCCCCTCGGGTTGCGGCAAAAGCACTTTGCTGCGCATCGTGGCGGGCTTAGACCAGCAAAGCAGTGGCGAGGTGCTGCTGGACGGCAAGCGCATCAGCGGCCCCGGCGCTGACCGTGGCATGGTGTTCCAAAGCTACACCCTGTTCCCTTGGCTCACTGTGCTGGACAACGTCTGCTTTGGCCTGCGCGAACGCGGTTTGCCGCGCAACCAACAGGTTGAGCAGGCGAGGGCGTTTTTGGCCAAAGTGGGTCTGTCATCGTTTGAAAACCATTACCCCAAGCAGCTCTCAGGCGGCATGCAGCAACGCACCGCGCTGGCCCGCGCACTGGCCAACAAACCCCGCATGCTGCTGATGGACGAGCCCTTCGGCGCGCTCGACCACCAGACCCGCGAGCTGATGCAAGAAATGCTGCTGTCCATCTGGGAAGCTGAGCGCACCACCGTGCTGTTTGTGACCCACGACATCGACGAAGCCGTCTTCATGGGCAGCCGTGTGATGGTGATGAGCGCCCGCCCAGGCCGCATCAAACTCGACCAGCCCGTGCCGCTGCCGCACCCCCGACACTACTCGGTGAAAACAACGCCGGTGTTTGCAGAGTTGAAGGCCGAGTTGACGGAGCAGGTGCGTACAGAGGTCATTGCGGCCATGGCGGCGATGGGGTGAAGGGGCTGGAGTAAGCTGGATGCCGAAAAGGACAGGGTTATTCAAGGATTGCTCTGATCCTGGCTTCGTACTTTCCACGCCGAATGGTCGCCAAAAATAGCGCTGCAATTGGGGCAGACCAATGTTGCAATGGGTATCGTCGCCTCGCAATTCGGACAGGTCCCCGCAATGTCACTGGCTCCGATGTATTGACGAGAGTCGCGGGAAATCGACCGCGGCGGCTTTGCTGCCAACGACACGAGGGCCAGGATCGCGCAAAGCGCAGCGGGAACACCAAAGACAAGACCCAAAAACATTGCTACACCAATTGGATTGGCGTCACCAAACAGACCAGTCGCGGGGAGAGCCACAGCAACAGCCAACAACACTGCAGTAACCAAGCAGAGCTTGCGGGCTAAACGCCCACTTTTAGCATTTATATGCATGTTTAACGCCCAGGTTGCCAAAGAAAACGCAACTCATTTTTGTCCGTGTTGAACTACAGCCAGGTTGGTGTGCGCAACTAAGGTAGATTGAGCAGCTTTAGCGTGGGACTTTATGCGAGCGTTTGAAGAAAGCATGCCCTCGACCTTTGCTTGTATTTCTGGCTGCTGGAGGATATGGCGATGATCATGAGAGTGCCTCTATTGCTGATCTGACTCATGCCAAGTTAACTCGTTACCTTGCTCATCAAGAATGAGTTGGTCGTTCTCGAAAATCTTGAGGTGCTGCTCTCTGGTGACGTAATACACCGACGTCCCTTTCTTGAACTTAAACCCGTACCACTCACATGGCCCTTTGCTGTCCATGCAAGTTCGGAAATCTGACGTGCCTTTCAAACGCAACGTCTTGCCGCTAGATTTTTCGACTGAGTAGTACTCCACTCTCTTGCACATTAAATCGCCATGCAAACATTGGTCTGATACGGTGACGAAGTAGGATTTTGTTGTGAGAATTTGGACTCGTGCCGCATGTGCGAGTTGAAAGGGAAAAAGAAGTGCTAAAAATCCGGTTGATATGAAGATTGCATTGATCATGAGCATGAGCATGCGCATGTGGATCTCCGTTGTCTAGAAAGCAGGTGCAGTCGGCTTTTGCGGAAAGCCGAGCGTTTAAAAAGAGGGATGGTTAAAAGGAGCGGCATTTTGAATATTCC
>CAZHDP010000382.1:0-3657 GCA_964531605.1 uncultured Burkholderiaceae bacterium
CCACCTTGTCGATGGTGGCTTGTCCTGCCACGCCGATCGACAACAGGGCGTGGTAGATGCCCCAGACCGTGCCGAACAAACCCACGAACGGTGCGGTGGAGCCCACGGAAGCCAGCACGGCCAAGCCCGATTGCATGCGCGCAGTCGCGTCATCGATGGCGTTGCGCAGGCCGCGCGTGATCCATTCGCTGGCGTCCAGCGCATCTTGCAACCGCGGTTGTGCTTCACGGTGGTGAGCTGTGGCTTCTTTGCCTTCTTGCGCCAATTGGCGGAACGGGTTACCGGGCTCGTTGCCCAACTTGTTCAAGCCGTCTTCAAAGTCAGTGCCTTGCCAAAACGCCTCTGTGTTTTTAGATTGGGCTGCAAATTTCCGCAAGTCCAGCGCTTTGATGAAGATCACCATCCAAGAAGCCAGCGACATGGCCAACAGCAACAGGGCGACGCTGCGGGTGACGATATCGCCTTGGGCCCACACGTTGACCAAGCCAAACTGAGAATTCATAGTCCATTACTCCAAAACAAAATTGATCGGTACGACAAACCACATGGCCTCAGGTACGCCATTGCGCTTGCCTGGCACATACCGCCACCGCTGGACGGTGGACAGGGCCACTTGGTCCAAGCGGTCGAATCCACTGGATTGCCGCAACTCAGCTTTTTGGGCTGTGCCATCGATCCCGATGAACACGCGCACCAAAACCTTGCCTTGTTCCCCAAGGCGTTTGCTGATGGCGGGATAGGCGGGGCGCGGATTTTGCAGGTAATCGGCGTCGCTGGATGGTAGCTCGACTTTCGCAGGTGCCGGGGGGGCAGGTGGCGATGCGGGTGCCGCGGCCGGCGCTGCCACATTGACCGGCGCAGCAATTGGCGGCGCAGGTGGTTGCGGTGTTGTGACGCCGGTGGGTGCGTTGGCTGCAGGCGTTGGGTCTGCAATGGCCAGGGGCAACGGCGGCGGTGGCAGCGGTGGGGCTTTGCTGACTTTGGGCTCTGGCTGCTTCGTCGGTTTGGGCTGGGGTTGCGGCGGCGGGGCCACTTTAGGGACCGGGGGTTCGATGAACTGGCTCAGTATTTCAACGGGCAGCACCACCTCAGCCGCACGGCGCAACAAACCGCTTTGCAAAGCCCAGAGGGCTCCCACATGGAAAATCACCACACTGCTGGCGATCAACAAGTTGCGGTTCATGGCGGGAGCGGTGGGCATGGGACGTGGTGTCAGGCGGAGCGTGGTCATTGATTATCTCCGTCAAACGGTGCGGCAAAGCCTGTTCGCGGTATGAGCAAGTCTTTGCTGATGTCTGCCAGCGTGGCGCATCCACACTGTGCCATCGCAATGGCCAATTCGTCGCGCAGCAGGCGCAGTACATGTGCCACGCCCACTGCGCCGGCATTGGCCAGGCCGTAGACGACAGGACGCCCCACCAACACAGCCTGGGCTCCCAACGCCAGTGCTTTGATAACGTCAGTGCCACGGCGTATGCCGCCGTCCACCAGCACCAGTGCATGTCCTGCCACAGCCTGTGCAATGTGGGGCAACATGGCCAGAGTGCCAGGTGCCGTGTCCAGTGTTCGCCCCCCGTGGTTCGACACGATGACGCCGGCAAACCCCATGTCCACCGCTCGTTTGGCATCGGCGGGGTGAAGGATGCCCTTGAGCAGAATGGGCAGGGTGGTTTGCCGCTGCAGGTGTGCCAAGTCGGCCCATGTCGGAGCCGATGGGCAAAAAGAGTGGCTCACGTTCACGGCCGAGACGCCCGGTGGCAACGTGAAGCCTGCCCTGCGCTCGCGGTCACGCACGCCACCGCTGGGGGCGTCAACGGTGACCACCAGGGCCTCATAACCCGCCTGTTCGGCGCGGCGCACCAGGTCCATCGTGAGTCTTTCATGCGCCTGTACGTACAACTGGAACCACAGGGGGCCGCGTCCCATGTCGGGCAATACCGCTTGGGCGACTGTCTCCAGGCTCACGCTGGACTGCGTGCTCAGCACCATGCCGGCACTTTGCGCTGCAGCAGCAACGGCTGTGGCCAGTTCACCGTCAGGATGCGCCATGCGTTGGTAAGCGACTGGCGCCGCGAGGATGGGATGCGCCCAACGGCGCCCGAGCAGTTCAACTTGGGTGTGGCTGCCTGCCAGTGGCCGCAGCACCCGCGGCAGCAAGGACACGTCTTGCCACTGGTGTCGATTGGTTTGCAGCGTGAGCTCGTCGGCAGCACCCCCGCTGAAGTAAGCCCAGGCAGGGGCACTCAGCACGGTTTGGGCATGGTGCTCATGGTCATTCAACGAGACCACGCCAGCGGGCACGGTGCCCAGGATTGGTAGGGTGCTCACGCCTCTGCCCACATTCGCAACAGGTTGTGGTACGTGCCTGTGAGTGACACGGTGGCATCGTTGTCACCATGTGTTTGGCGCAGTTGTGTCAATGCCAAGTCCATGTCATACAGCAACCGCCGTTGTTCTTGGCTGCGCACCATGCTTTCCACCCAAAAAAAACAGGCCAGTCTCTCGCCACGTGTCACGGGCAACACCTGATGAACGTAGGTGCCTGGGTAGATCACGGCATGTCCTGCGGGCAACTTGATGTGTTGATCGCCATGCGTGTCGTGTACCACCAGTTCGCCGCCGTCATAGGTCTGTGGGTCAGACAGGAACACCGTGCATGAGATGTCTGTGCGCACCCGCTGTGCGTTGTCTGGGGCAAAGCGCAGGGCGTTGTCCACATGTCGGCCGTAGTGGTTGGTATTGCCAGCGTAACGGTTGACCGTGGGGGTGTACACCCGTTTTGGCAACGCCGCGCTGAAGAACTGGGGGTGTCGATCCAATGCCGCCAAAACCAGTGGACGTACCGCACGTGCGGCGGCGCTGTCGTGGGCAAGCTGCTGGTTGTGTTTGACGTGCAGGGCCTGAGTGCCCGCACTGGTGCGGCCATCTGACCAAGCGACCGAAGTCAACAGCATGCGTGCCTGACTCAGCTCGTCTGCAGTCAGCAAGTCAGGGAGAGGGAGCAACATGGCGAGGTGTTGTGTAAAAAGTCAAAATCTGAAGTTGACGCTGACATAGGCCATGCGGCCCAAGCCTGGGACGTAGTGCCCGCGGTACAGCGAATCGGCGTAGAGCTTGTTGCTCAGGTTGTTGACGTTGGCTTTGAGGGTGACTTCGTCGCTGAAGCGGTACTCCGCCATCAAGTCTGCCGTGGCGAACCCAGGGGCCTCCCAGGCGGGGGCTGTGACATCTGCAGGGGCTTGTGCAGACCGGAAGTTGACGCCAACACCTGCCCGAAACATCGGTGTGAATTGGTAGGTGTTCCATACCGTGCCACTGTGGCGTGGGCTGAGGCCCGGGCGGTCACCCACGCGATTGCCCACGGTGGTTGCCGTGGACGCCGCCTGGTCCACGACCGCAACGGGCATCCACATGTAAGAGCCGTAGATTTCCCACTGGCGTGTGATCCGCCCGGTGATGTCGATCTCAAGTCCTGCTGAATGTCGCTTGCCGGAAAGCAGCAGCCGCGTTGCGGCGGTGTCGGGGTCTGTGTTTCGTTCGTTGTTTTTGGTCGACCTGAAGACGGCGAAGCGGGTGGTGAATTGCTTGTCGGCACTGTCCAACTTGGCACCTAATTCAATGTTTTCACTGCTTTCCGGCGGTGTGTTGGCGCTTTGT
>CAZHDP010000383.1:0-3654 GCA_964531605.1 uncultured Burkholderiaceae bacterium
GACCTCAAATACACCTATGGCCAAAAAACAAGACAACTCTGATCCCAAAAACAGCCGTATTGCTGACAACAAGAAAGCGGCTTTCAATTATTTCTTCGAAGAGCGCTTTGAAGCCGGCATGGTCTTGGAAGGCTGGGAAGTCAAAGCCTTGCGGGAGGGCAAGGTTCAACTGACTGACGGCTACGTGGTGATTCGCAACGGTGAACTCTTTGTGCTTGGCTGCCAAATCAACCCGCTGCACACGGCATCCACACACGTCAACCCCGACGCGGTACGCACCAAAAAGCTGCTGCTGCACAAAGAGCAGATCAAGCGTTTGATCGGAAAAGTGGAGCAAAAAGGCTACACCCTGGTGCCGCTGAACTTGCATTGGAAAGCTGGCAAAGTGAAATGCGAAATTGCCCTGGCCAAAGGCAAAGCTGAACATGACAAGCGAGACACGATCAAGGACCGCGAAGGCAAACGAGAAGTGGAACGTGCGATGAAAAGCCGCCATAGGTAAGCGCGCTTCGCCGCGCGTCTCATTCCACCTAAAATCCAATCGCCATGGTCGCCCTCATCACATTCAGTTTTTTTGTTGCCATGGTGCTGGCGTGGGTCTTGATCAGACGAGCAAGAGGGCACACTCGCCACTACGCAGAATCGATGCCTCAGCGTTTCCACGTGGGTGACGTCCCCAGACTGGGTGGTGTGGCCATCATGGCAGGCATGTCTGTGGGTTGGTTGTTTGGCCCCCTAGCTGACACGCTGCTGGGTGATGTGAGGTTGCACCTGACTTGGGGTCAAGTCTGGCCCTGGTTGATCGCCCTCACCCCTGCGGTGCTGGGGGGAACCGTAGAGGACGCCACCCAACGTGTGGCTGCACGGTATCGACTAGGGATGACCGGCTTGTCAGCGCTGATGGCCTGGTGGTTGCTGGACCTCTCGATCACCAAATTGGGCATCCCTGTCATAGACAACGGGTTGGCCATGGTCCCGTGGGTCGGCTCGGTGCTGGCCATCATCGCCATCTGTGGCTTGCCACACGCCTTCAACATGATCGACGGCTACAACGGCTTGGCGGGCATCGTGGCGGTCATGATCTGCTTGGCATTGGCCCACGTGAGTCTGCAGGTCGGCGACCGAGAATTGGCCGCCCTTGTGCTGTGTGCTGCGGGTGCCACGGTCGGTTTTTTGGTCTGGAACTACCCCTACGGCAAAATTTTCGCGGGCGATGGCGGCGCGTACCTTTGGGGGGTGATCACGGCCATTGCCAGCATTTTGCTGGTGCAGCGCCACGCGTCGGTGTCGCCCTGGTTTCCAATGCTGCTGTTGGCTTACCCGGTCTGGGAAACGGTGTTTTCGATCTACCGAAAGTTGGCTCGGGGCGGGTCCCCAGGCACTGCGGATGCTTTGCATTTCCACCAACTCATCCATCGCCGCATTGTGCGTAACGTGTTTCACCACGATGATGCACAACAAATGCTGATGCGCAACAACCGCACGTCTCCCTACCTGTGGGTCATCGCGGGCCTCACCACCGTGCCTGCGGTCTTGTTTTGGAACAACACCACCATGCTGATGGTGCTCTGCGGCTTGTTTGTGGTGAGCTACGTGCTGGCCTACGTGGCCATCGTGCGCTTCAAAGTACCGCGCTGGTTGCGGTGAACTGAACGGTCAGTTCACCGGCCGGAAACGCCGGTACAGAAGGTCAGTCGGCGTTCGAAGACGATGCCGCGTCAGCACCACCCGACAGCAGGGGGATACCGCCATCGGAATGCACACCCAACAGACCCGCACCGGTGTAGACCGCCAACTTTTGACGGGTGTCGGCAATGTCCATGTTGCGCATGGTCAACTGGCCAATGCGGTCCAAGGGGGTGAACATGCCCTCCCCCTTTTCCATGGTCAGGCGCTCGGGGTGGTACGTCAGGTTGGGGCTGGTGGTGTCCATCAACGAGTAGTCATTACCCCGGCGCAATTCCAGGGTTACCTCACCCGTCACGGCACGCGCGACCCAACGCTGCGCCGTTTCGCGCAACATCAGTGACTGGGAGTCAAACCAGCGGCCTTGGTACAGCAAACGGCCCAAACGACGGCCATTGGTGCGGTATTGCTCGATGGTGTCTTCGTTGTGAATGCCGGTGACCAAGCGCTCGTAAGCGATGTGCAACAAGGCCATGCCAGGTGCTTCGTAGATGCCACGGCTCTTGGCTTCAATGATGCGGTTCTCGATCTGATCGCACATGCCCAAGCCATGGCGACCACCAATTTCGTTGGCTTTGTAGAACAAGGCGACAGGGTCTTCAAAGGTTTGGCCGTTCAATGCCACAGGTTGACCTTCTTCAAAGCGCACCGTCACTGTCTCGGCCTTGACGGCCACGTCTTCACGCCAGAACGCAACACCCATGATCGGTTGAACGATGTTGATGCCCTTGTTCAGGAATTCAAGGTCTTTGGCCTCGTGTGTCGCGCCCAAAAGATTGGAGTCCGTGGAGTACGCCTTTTCGGTGCTCATCTTGTAGTCGAACCCGTTGGCGACGAGGTACTCCGACATTTCGGTGCGGCCACCCAGTTCATCAATGAACTGCTGGTCAAGCCAAGGCTTGTAGATGCGCAACTTGGGGTTGGCCAACAAGCCGTAGCGGTAGAAGCGCTCGATGTCGTTGCCCTTGTAGGTGCTGCCATCGCCCCAAATGTTGACGTTGTCGTCACGCATGGCCACCACCAGTGCGGTGCCCGTGACAGCGCGCCCCAGTGGCGTGGTGTTGAAGTAAGTGGCGCCGCCCGAGGAAATGTGAAACGCACCGCACTGGATAGCAGCGATGCCTTCGGCCACCAGTTGTGGACGGCAATCGACCAAACGGGCCGATTCGGCACCATAGGCCAACGCTTTGCGCGGGATTTCTTGGTAATCCGTTTCGTCAGGCTGGCCCAGGTTGGCCGTGTAGGCACAGGGCACGGCGCCCTTGGCCCGCATCCAATGGACTGCGGCGCTGGTGTCCAAGCCACCAGAGAAAGCGATGCCGACGCGTTCGCCGGCGGGGAGTTTTTGCAGAATAGTGGCGGTCATGTGTGGAGGTACGGTGTCGTATGCAACCCCCCATTGTATTTGCTGCATCACGCTACACCGTCACGACCCCATTGCGTCAACGACCGGGCAGCCCCATGGCACGGGAAATCACTTCCTTCATGATCTCGTTGGTACCGCCATAAATGCGTTGAACCCGCGCATCCGCGTAAGCACGCGTGATGGGGTACTCCCACATGTAGCCATAGCCGCCAAACAATTGCACGCACTCGTCCATGACCTTGCATTGCAGGTCGCTGCACCAGTATTTGGCCATGCTCGCCGTGGCGGTGTCTAACTTTTCCGCAACCAACAGTTCGGTGCATTTGTCCACAAAGACCCGAGCGACCTGAACCTGTGTTTGCAACGCTGCCAGGGTGTAACGGGTGTTTTGGTAACTCGCCACAGCCTGCCCGAACACCTTGCGGTCTTTGACATAGTCCACCGTCCAATCGATGGCCGCTTGGGCCGCGGCAATGGCACCGATGGCAATCTGCAGGCGCTCCCAGGGCAATTGCTCCATCAGGCAAATGAAACCACGGTTTTTCTGCGCCTCGCCACCCAGCAAGTTTTCGGCAGGGACACGGACATTGTCAAAAAACAGT
>CAZHDP010000384.1:0-3620 GCA_964531605.1 uncultured Burkholderiaceae bacterium
GAATGAGGCGTTGTTGCGTTGGGATGCTGCCGAGGCTTCCGCGGAGCCGGTTCGTGCTGTGTTCAAAAGCCCAGGTCTGGCGCCTCACGACGTGGCTTCGGTTCGGGCCGCTGCGCAAGCCCACGGCGTGCATTGGGGCGGTGAGCTGAGCTTGTTTGCCGATGCGCTGCGCGAATTGGCCCAAGTCCAGGCCTATGAGCCCAAAGTACTGGCGGTGACAGGCACCAACGGTAAAACCACGGTCACGTCGTTGACGGGGCAATTGGTCGCGCGTTGTGGCAAGTCGGTGGCGGTCGCAGGCAACATTGGGCCCAGCATGCTCGATACCTTGACTGAGCACCTGTACGCCTGCACCTTGCCTGAAGTTTGGGTGCTGGAGTTGTCCAGCTTCCAATTGGAGGACGCGGGCGATTTTGAGCCGACAGCGGGCACCGTGTTGAACATCACGCAGGACCACCTCGACTGGCATGGCGACATGGTGGCCTATGCTGCCGCCAAATCCCGTGTGTTCGGACGCCACAGCACGATGCTGCTCAACCGGGAAGACCCTCTGGTCATGGCCATGCGGCCTGCGCCCGTGAAACCGGTGCGGGTGGCCAAAGTGGCCCCGGTCTTGAATGACAACGGCGAGATCATTCCCGTGGCCAAACCCATGCCGCCTCGGGGCTTGGTCTGTTTTGGTGGCGATTTACCGCAGCGGCCCGGTGACTTTGGGATCGAAGTGGTCAACGGCATGGCTTGGTTGGTGCGCGCCCATGAAGCCGACGAAACCCGCAAAACGCGCCGTGGGCGCAGTGAAGATGTGGAAGAGTTGTACGTGCAGCGTTTGATGCCTGCCGATGCGCTGCGCATCCGTGGCCGACACAATGCGGTCAACGCGTTGGCCGCTTTGGCCTTGACCAACGCGGCAGGGTGCGCGTTGGGCCCTGCGCTGTACGCCCTGCGTGAATACCGCGGTGAGCCCCATCGGGTCGAATCCGTGGCCGTGATCCACGACGTCGAATACTTTGATGACAGCAAAGGCACCAACGTCGGTGCCACGGTGGCAGCCCTCAAGGGTTTGGGTGAAAACTTCGGGGGCCAACGCCGCTTGTGGGTCATCCTGGGCGGTGACGGCAAAGGGCAAGATTTCTCGCCCCTGGCTGCCCCGGTGACGCAGTACGTGCGCGGGGTGGTGCTGATCGGTCGCGATGCGGCACGCATACGCGACGCCTTGGAACCCACGGGCGTGGCCTTGCTGGATGCCAGCACCTTGCCTGAAGCGGTGCAACTGTGCAGTCGCCGTGCCCAATCCGGTGAACTGGTGTTGTTGTCTCCGGCCTGCGCCAGTCTGGACATGTTTGACAACTACGGCCACCGAGCCCGCGTGTTTTGTGATGCGGTGGCTGAGCTGGCCCTTGAGGCAGGTGTGTCGATGGAGGTGGGCGCATGAGCGAAGCGCGCAGTCTCTGGGGACAGTTGGCCGGGGCGTTGCACTTGGGGGGCGGGGCTGATCGCACCGATAACCGCCCCATCAACTTGCCTGTTTCCATTGGTGGGGTCGATTTTTCACGCAGTGGTGCTCAGGGCTCACGCGATGTGATGGGCTTGGACCAGATCTTGATCTGGGTGACCGTGGCGCTGCTCACTTTTGGCTTGGTGATGGTGTATTCCGCGTCCATCGCCATGCCTGACAACCCCAAGTTTGCCAACTACAGCCATACCCATTTCTTGCTGCGTCACGCCATACAGCTGACCATCGCCGTGGTGGTGGCTTTGGCCGCCTTCCAAGTGCCCATGGCAACCTGGGAAAAGTTTGCGCCTTGGTTGTTCGTGATGTCCCTGGCGATGTTGATCTTGGTGTTGATTCCCCACGTGGGCAAGGTCGTCAATGGCGCGCGCCGTTGGTTGGCCATCGGCGGCCTGGGGTTCCAGCCTTCCGAGTTGGCCAAATTTGCCGTGCTGCTGTACGCCGCGGATTACATGGTGCGCAAGATGGAAGTGAAAGAGCGCTTCTTCCGCGCGGTGTTGCCCATGGGGGCTGCTGTGGCCGTGGTGGGTTTGTTGCTGTTGGCCGAGCCTGACATGGGCGCCTTCATGGTGATCGCTGTGATTGCCATGGGCATCTTGTTTTTGGGTGGCGTCAACGCCCGCATGTTCTTTTTGATCGCCTTGGTGCTGGTGGTGGCGTTCGGCTTGATGATTGCCCTGTCTGAATGGCGTCGTGAGCGGATTTTTGCCTATCTTGACCCCTGGAGCGAGAAGCATGCGTTGGGCAAGGGTTACCAGTTGTCGCACTCGTTGATCGCCATTGGGCGAGGCGAAATTTTTGGCGTTGGCTTGGGCGGCAGCGTCGAAAAATTGCATTGGCTGCCCGAGGCACACACCGACTTTTTGCTCGCGGTGATCGGCGAAGAGTTTGGCTTGATCGGCGTGCTGGCGGTGATCTGCACCTTCTTGTGGCTCACGCGACGCATCATGCACATTGGTCGTCAAGCCATTGCGTTGGACCGGGTGTTTGCCGGCTTGGTCGCCCAAGGTGTTGGCATTTGGGTTGGCTTCCAGGCGTTCATCAACATGGGCGTGAACCTGGGTGCCTTGCCTACCAAAGGGCTGACGTTGCCGCTGATGAGCTATGGGGGCTCGGCCATATTGATGAACCTGGTGGCCATCGCGGTGGTGCTGCGAGTCGACTTGGAAAGCAAGCAGCTGATGCGTGGGGTTCGACCATGACGCAAAAAGTAGCGCTCGTCATGGCCGGTGGCACCGGTGGGCACATCTTCCCAGGTTTGGCGGTGGCTGAAGCCCTGCGCGACCAAGGCTGGCGCGTGCATTGGCTGGGTGGTCCGGACAGCATGGAGAGCCAACTCGTGCCGCCGCGCGGCTTCGCGTTCGAGACGCTGGACTTCTCAGGCGTGCGTGGTAAAGGATTCAAGACCTTGGTGCTGCTGCCCTTGCGCTTGCTGAAGGCATTCGTCCAAAGCGTGGCCATCGTGCGCCGTGTTCAGCCCGATGTGGTCGTTGGGCTGGGGGGCTACATCACGTTCCCAGCCGGGTTGATGGCCGTGGCCTGTGGCAAGTCGCTCGTGCTCCACGAGCAAAATTCGATCGCAGGCATGGCCAACAAGGTGTTGGCGGCTGTTGCCGACCGCGTGTTCAGCGCATTTCCAGGGGTGCTGCCCAAGGCGCAATGGGTGGGCAACCCGCTGCGCACGGCGTTCACCCAGCAGTTGTCACCCCGTGAACGCTTGGCCGCGCGCGGCACCGTCGCCGAGCGGCGGCTGAAAGTGTTGGTCGTGGGCGGCAGCCTGGGTGCCAAAGCCTTGAACGACATCGTTCCCCAGGCCTTGGCGTTGATCCCGGCGTCGCACCGCCCTGAAGTGACCCACCAGAGTGGAGCCAAGCAAATCGAGGCGGTACGGGCCAACTATGCCCAGGCCGGTGTGCAGGCCGAACTCACCCCGTTCATCGACGATACCGCCCAAGCCTTTGCCGAGGCCGACCTGGTCATTTGCCGCGCTGGCGCCAGCACGGTGACCGAAATCGCCGCAGTGGGTGCAGCGGCCCTGTTTGTGCCGTTCCCGTTTGCGGTGGATGACCACCAAACCACCAACGCTGCCTTCCTGGTCTCACAAGGGGGC
>CAZHDP010000385.1:0-3616 GCA_964531605.1 uncultured Burkholderiaceae bacterium
GAGAGGCTGCGGGCCAAGGCCACGCACAAGACTTCGTGCCCTGTTTGGACCAAATGGACAACTCGGTGCGCAACATGGGGCACTTGATCGATGGCCTGCTGGACCTGGCTCGACTGGGGCGCACGGCACTGCACGAGATGCCCATTCAGATGGGCAGCATCGTGGCCGAGGCCTTGCAGACGGTGAGTGGCGAAACCAAGGGCCGGCACATTGAATGGGTGGTCGCGCAAGACTTTCCCCAGGTGCAGTGCGATCCCATCTTGATGCGCCAGGTGTGGAGCAACCTCTTGTCCAACGCCATCAAGTACAGCCGCACCCGAGAATTCACCCGCATTGAAGTGGCGTGGACGCCGGTGTCCCCTGGGGTTGGGCGCTTTCACGTGGCCGACAACGGCGTGGGGTTTGACCCGCGTTTCCAAGATAAACTCTTTGGGATGTTCCAGCGACTGCACAGCGCCACCGAGTTTGAGGGTACCGGTATTGGTTTGGCCTTGACCCGCAAAATCATCGAGCGCCATGGCGGCACCATCGCTGCCACGGGCGAAAAAGACGTGGGTTGCACCATCCATTTCACCCTGCCTTTGGCGAGCGCTTGAACCCCAAGGCTGGCATGGACATCGCATCAACCACAGACCACATTCTTTTGGTCGAAGACAACGCCGGCGACGCTGAGTTGACCATGATGGCGTTTGAGCGCCAGGGCTTGGCCAAGCGGGTCATCCATGTGCGCGATGGCGTCGAAGCCATGGACTACCTGCTGCGTCGTGGCAACCACGTGCAACGCAACCCTGGCAATCCTGCCTTGGTGTTTCTTGACCTCAAAATGCCCATGCTCGATGGCTTTGTGGTGCTCAAAGAAATCCGCTCGACCCCTGGCCTCACCACCTTGCCGGTGGTGGTGTTGACCTCGTCCAACGAACCCGGCGACCGGCGCCGCGCCTACGACGCTGGTGCCAATGCCTACATGTGCAAACCGGTCGACTTTGTCGAGTTCATGGACGCCATGCGCTGTGCTTGCCAGTTCTGGTTGAAAGTCAATCGCCGCGCAATCGACAGCGTGTGACAGCCCCGCCGTCCCGAGATGGCTTCAACATGATTTTGCTATTGTTTAAGTAGCAAACTATGGCGTCAATGATGCGGGTATGGCGATTTTGGGGTCAAACTTTGCCCGTCTCACGCTGAAAAAAGCCTTCACGTTGCGCACGTTCGCATCGCTGGTGAACAGGCGCTGCGTCAACGCCAAGTAGGCAGGCATGTTCTCTGTGCGAACGATCAACACAAAATCGGGCCCCGACGTCACCCGGTAGCACTGTTGCACGGCATCGTCTGCCATCACCCGTGCTTCAAACGCCTCCTGTTGCGCAGCGCCCTGCTGGTCCAGTGTGATCTCCACCACCGCGGTCAGTCCATGCCCCAGCAGCGGCGCCAGACGGTCCTGGTTGAGTACCGCGATGTGCCGCTCGATCAAACCCGCCTCGTGCAGGCGCTTCACACGCCGCAAGCAAGTGGGTGCCGACACGTGTACCCGTGCTGCCAGGTCTTGGTTGCTCAGCGAGGCATCGCGTTGCAACTGGTCCAACAATTTGAGGTCAATGGCGTCCACATTGATGTTGAAATTTAATTCCATGAAATATGTGAATTTGATTGAAATGTCTTTAATAGATATTTTATGAATATAAATTTCAAAATCAATTTAAAAATGACTGCTTATTTTGAATTGAACCTTCTAAAGTCACCCCGTGCTTGAGGGCAGTCCTCAGGCGGATCGTCTTCAGGAGCCCATCATGTGCGGTATCGTTGCCTCAGTGTCCACCCGGAACATCGTTCCCATCTTGGTTCAAGGTTTGCAGCGCTTGGAATACCGGGGCTATGACTCTTGCGGTGTGGCCGTGGTTGCCGATGGCCTGCAACGCGCCCGCAGCACGGCCCGTGTGGCCGAGTTGCTCAGCCAGGTCAACACAGAGCATCTTCAAGGTCTCACAGGCATCGCACATACCCGTTGGGCCACCCATGGCGTGCCCGCGGTGCACAATGCGCACCCTCATTTCAGCCATGGGCCAGGCGACGCGACTGGCCTTGCCCAGCGCGCAGGCCGCATCGGGTTGGTGCACAACGGCATCATCGAAAACCACGAAGAACTGCGCGCCCGCCTGCAGGCCAAAGGCTATGTGTTTGTCAGCCAGACCGACACCGAGGTCATCGCCCACCTGGTTGACTCGCTGTACAACGGTGATTTATTTGATGCTGTCAAAGCGGCACTGCCCCAACTGCATGGCGCCTACGCCATTGGTGTGATCAGCAAAGACGAGCCCCACCGTGTGATTGGCGCGCGTGCAGGTTCACCGTTGATTTTGGGGGTAGGCACGGACAACTCAGAAAACTTCCTGGCCAGCGATGCCATGGCTCTGGCGGGCGTGACCGACCAGATCGTTTACCTCGAAGAGGGCGACGTAGTGGACATCCAGCTAGGCAAATACTGGATCGTGGACAAGTCCCACAAGCCCGTGCAACGCCAGGTCAAAACCGTACATGCCCACAGTGGTGCGGCCGAGCTGGGCCCGTACCGCCACTACATGCAAAAAGAAATCTTCGAGCAACCGCGTGCGATCGCCGACACGCTAGAGGGCGTGGCCGGCATCGTCCCGGAATTGTTTGAAGCCGTTGGCAACCACCGCCCTGGCGAAGGCGCTTTTGCCACCTTCAAAGCCATCGACAACGTGCTCATCCTGGCCTGCGGCACCAGCTATTACAGCGGTTGTGTGGCCAAATACTGGCTGGAAAGCATCGCCAAAATCCCGACCCAGGTTGAGGTGGCCAGCGAATACCGTTACCGCGATTCGGTGCCCAACCCCAACACCTTGGTCGTGACCATCAGCCAATCTGGCGAGACCGCAGACACCTTGGCGGCCTTGCGCCACGCCCAGACGCTGGGCATGCACCACACCTTGACCATTTGCAACGTGGCCACCAGTGCGATGGTGCGAGAGTGCAAACTGGCCTACGTGACCCGTGCCGGCGTTGAGATTGGTGTGGCCAGCACCAAGGCGTTCACCACCCAGCTGGCGGGTTTGTTTTTGTTGACCTTGGCTCTGGCCCAAAGCAAGGGGCGGTTGACCGAGGCACAAGAGGCCGACCACCTCAAAGCCATGCGCCACCTGCCCGTGGCCCTGCAGGCCGTGCTGGCGCTCGAGCCGCAAGTGATCGCCTGGTCGCAAGATTTTGTGGGCAAAGAAAACGCCTTGTTTTTAGGGCGTGGCTTGCACTATCCCATCGCCTTGGAAGGCGCACTGAAGCTCAAAGAGATCAGCTACATCCATGCCGAGGCCTACCCTGCGGGTGAACTCAAACACGGCCCCTTGGCCCTGGTGACCAGCGCCATGCCTGTGGTGACGGTGGCGCCCAATGACGCCCTGTTGGAGAAACTCAAAAGCAACATGCAAGAGGTGCGCGCGCGCGGTGGCGTGCTTTATGTGCTGGCCGATGCAGATACCCGCATCAGCAGCGAAGAAGGCATCCACGTCATCCGCATGCCCGAGCACTATGGCGCGCTCTCAGCGTTGCTGCATGTGGTGCCGCTTCAATTGCTGGCGTATCACACGGCCTGCGCACGTGGGAC
>CAZHDP010000386.1:0-3597 GCA_964531605.1 uncultured Burkholderiaceae bacterium
AGCCGCAGCATGGCTTCGTAAAACTCCACGTGCAGGGCCAGGATTTTTTTGAAATCGGCTCGGGCCACACACAAAATGGTGCTGTCCCCATGCGCGTAGGTGTCGTGCGTGCGTCGGTCGCCGTCCAGGATAGACACGTCGCCAAACCAGATCCCAGGCTCCACATAAGTGAAGGTGATCTGCTTGCCCGAGATCGACGTGGAGCTCACACGAATCGCGCCTTTGGCGCAGGCGATCCATTCGTCCGCAGGGTCGCCCCGCGCACAAATGAGGTCGCCGTCTTTGAATCGTTTGACGTAAGCACATCGAAGAATATCGTGTCGCAGTGACGGTGAAAGTGATGAAAACCAGCGACCGGAATTGATCGCCTCTCGTTCATCAATGGTAAGAATCGGGTCGTCCATCGTGTGTCTTTTGGGTGACTGGTGAGTGGTTCATTGTCGCGTCAGGGACGGGCTGTCGCCCCTGGGCTTGTCGCTTGCGTGTCTTGTGTGATCAAGGTGCAAGCGCTGGTCTCTTGCCCTTGGGGCTCAGAGGAACTGGGGTGGCTTCTTGGCCAAAAAGGCTTCAATGCCAATGCCGCCGTTGGCATGAAACAAGTTGCTGACAAAGTGGTTGCGTTCGCCGGCCAGCTGTTGCCCCAGTGTGGCATTGCAGGCATCGCTCAGAAGTTCTTTGACACTGGCCGATGCGTTGGGGGCGCGTTGATTGAGTTGCTCTGCCATGGCCAGCGCTGCATCCAGCGCTGTGCCCGCGTCGACCACCCGGTTGACCAAGCCCAGCGCATGAAGACGTGGAGCATCCATGCGCTCGCCCATCAGCAATATTTCCGACGCCACCTGACGGGGCAGGGCTCGGCCCAGGTGCCAACTTGCACCACCATCAGGAGAGAGTCCGATGTTGCTGTAGGCCATCACGAACACCGCGTTGGCTGCTGCCACGATCAAGTCGCAAGCCAGCACCACAGAAAACCCTGCGCCTGCCGCTGCACCTTCAACCGCTGCTATCACCGGCTTGGGAAAGGCCCGGATGCTTTCTATCCAGTTGTGAAAGCCTTCAATGCTTTGCGCTTGCGCCTCTCTGGTGCCGTTGCGGTTGTCCTGCAACCGTTTGAGGTTGCCCCCAGAGCAAAACTGTGGCCCTTCTCCTGTGATGACGACACTGCGCACTTCAGGGTTGTTTTCAGCAATGTTCAGCGCCTCAACGCCAGCGGCGTAGATCGCTGGGCCCAATGCGTTTCGCTGCTCAGGGTTCGAGATGGTCAGCACCATGGTTTGACCATGGCTGTGGCTTTTGAGTTCGGCAGTCATGGTCTGATCGTGAGGGGTGTTGGTATCAGCTTTCAACGTGCATCAGGCTCAGGCCAATGGCCCCACGGCGACGCAGCCATGGGCTGGGCCGGTACCGTTGGTCGCCGTACACCGTTTGCATGTTGAACAAGACTTCCAGCACATTGGTGGGGCCATAACGGTCCCCCATGGCCAAGGGTCCCATGGGGTAGCCGAGACCAAGGGTGACCGCCAGCTCAAGGTCTTTTGGCGTGCAGACCTGTTGCTGACAAATGTCTGCAGCGATATTGACAATGTTCGCCACCACCCGTTGTGTGACAAAGCCACCGCTGTCGCGTATGACGCTGACGGGCTTGCCATCGCTGGCGAACAGCGCGTGGGCTGCATCTCTCATGTCCGCGCGTGTGGCGGGATTGGTTGCCAAGACCCGGCGCTTGGTGGCGGCGTCGTCCACCAGCATGTCTATGCCCACGGTTCGGGAGGGGTCAAGCCGCTCCACCACCGCAACGGTGGTCACGTCAAAGCCCAAAGGCGCGACCAGTGTCAGCGCTTCAGGCGACGGACTGACGCCTGTTTCGATCTTGGCACCCAGGTTTTTCAACAGCTGCAACAATTCCGCACGCCGGGCAGCCCGTGGTGACAACCATACTGGCGGGATGTTGGCGACCACAGGGGGCGCAGGTTCCGCAGCGATTTGGGCTGTCCCGTCGGTGTACTTGTAAAAACCTTCCCCAACCTTGCGACCCGAAAGGCCGGCCGCCGCACGTTGGGCCGTGATCACGCTTGGGCGATAGCGGGCCTCTTCGTAATATTGGTGGTAAATGGACTCCATGACAGGGTGAGATACATCGACCCCTGTCAGGTCCATCAATTCAAAGGGGCCGAGCTTGAAGCCCACTTGATCTCGCAAAATACGATCTACCGTCGCAAAGTCTGTCACGCCCTCGCTGATGACGCGCAGTGCCTCTGTGCCGTAGCCACGCCCGGCATGGTTCACGATGAATCCGGGGGTGTCTTGCGCAGTCACCGGGGTGTGACCCATTTGTTTGGCGTAAGCTGACAAGTCGGGGCCAATCTCGGGGGCTGTTTTGATCCCAGAGATGACTTCGACCACCTTCATCAGTGGTACGGGATTGAAAAAATGGTAGCCAGCCACCCGTTCGGGGCGCTTGAGCCCGGCTGCGATGGCGGTGATGGACAAAGAAGACGTGTTGCTCACCAGCACCGCGTGGTCACCCACGATGGATTCCAGTGCTGAAAACAAGGCCTTTTTGGCATCCAGGCGTTCTACGATGGCTTCAACAACCAAATCGCAGTCGGCCAAATCCTCTAGGCTCTGGGCAATGACCAAGTTGGCCTTGTTGGCCTCAACTTGCGCAGGGTCCAGTCGACCTTTCTCGAGCAGCTTGTCCCATTGCGCATGAAGGGCATCGCGCGCTTTTTCGGCCGCCAAGGCTTGCATGTCGTACAGTTTGACCCTGCTACCGGCTTGTGCTGCAATTTGCGCAATGCCTCGGCCCATGGCCCCTGTTCCCACTAATCCAACAGTTGTGTAAGTGATCTTCATGAATTTCATTATGCTGCAAGTGGTGACAGAGTTCGCTATGCGAAAATCAGAACAGAAATGAACGAAGCACCCGCTATGCGCAACTCCTCTCTACCGTCATTGACCTGGCAGCATTCACTTGTTGGGATGGTGCTTGTCTGCGGTTCTGTGCAGGCTTTGACGTTGGGTTCCCTCAGGGGTGAAGCGCTGATAGGGCGGCCGTTGAGTGTCAACGTTCCCGTGCAGCTTGATGCGGGTGAAGTGGCTTCCGCGGTCTGTGTGGATGCTGAAGTCCAGTTCGCAGACAACCGAATTGACGGCGGAAGGGTGAGGTCATCTTGGCTGAACCCCGATGCCACCGGCGAAGGTGTCTTCCGTGTTGAGACGGTCGTTCCTGTCGATGAGCCGGTGGTCAGCATTCAGGTGCGTGCAGGTTGCATTCGAAAAACCAGCCGCAAGTACGTGTTGCTGGCAGACGTGCCAACCGATGGTGCGCGGGTTTCTGCTGTCACGTTGCCTCAGGCTTCTGGGTCAGCCGTGATCGTGCCGGCCGCTGCGAGCGTCAAAAAAGACGAATCACCCCAAGCTGTCGCAGGGTCGACCAACACAGCCAGTGTGAGTGTGGGCCGTGTCAAAAAAGACCGTGTGCCGCGCCAAAAGCCTGTGGTTACCGATGCGCCTGCTGCTGCGGTGTCTGCGGAGTCTCGCGAGCGCGAATCAGCGACGGTACTCGCCTCAGAGTCTTCGTTGTCGACATCCGAC
>CAZHDP010000387.1:0-3591 GCA_964531605.1 uncultured Burkholderiaceae bacterium
GGTGAGGGGTACACCACACTGCTGGGGCTGATCAGCCACGAGTACTTTCACACCTGGAACGTGAAACGACTTCGCCCCACGGAGTTCACACGCTATGACTACACCCGAGAAAACTACACCGAGTTGTTGTGGTTCTTTGAAGGATTCACCAGCTACTACGACGACTTGCTGCTCCGCCGGGCGGGCTTGATTGACGATGCTGCTTACCTGAAGCTGCTCAGCAAAACCATCAATCAGGTGCTGCAGACGCCAGGCAGGGCCATCCAGTCCTTGGCGCAATCGAGTTTTGACGCTTGGGTCAAATACTACCGGGTGGACGAGAACACTCCCAACATCACGGTCAGCTACTACACCAAAGGCGCGTTGGCGGCCCTGTGTTTTGACTTGACACTGCGCAGCCAGGGTACCTCGCTGGACACCGTCATGCGGGCCTTGTGGCAACGCTGCGCAGCGGGGCCATTGTCTGAAGCTGACTTTGTCGCAGAACTCGAAGCGGCCAGTGGTCACAGCTTTCAGGGCTTGCTGAAAACATGGGTACACGGTACGGCAGATTTACCCCTTCAGCCGCTGCTGACCGCTCACGGTGTGGGGTTCACACAAGAGCCCGTCGCCCTGGCACAGCAATTGGGTTTGCGGGTCAGTGAAACACAAGGGCTGGTGGTCAAAAACGTGTTACGAGGTGGCTTCGCTGAGCAGGCCGGATTGGCCTCGGGCGATGAGGTATTGGCGGTCAACGATTGGCGTGTCCATCAACTCAATGACTTGCCGCTGTACGCTGGCTCTGCAAAACAGGTCACCTTGACCGTTGCGAGAGACAAGCGGCTGCTGCGCCTGACGCTGACCGTGCCGCAGAAGGGTTCAGGCACACCGTTGCAACACAGCGTGCGTTTGTCTGTGGACGATGCCGCGCGGGTCAGCGCATGGACCGTCGGCTGAAACTGTGGCTCGCGCTGCCTGTCTTGGCAGCCCATTTGATCGTCTTGCAGGTGATGGGCGCCGCTTGGCAACCGCCCGCGCGGATGGCGGCCATGACCGCCCCCCTGTTCACCCGTGAATTGCAGGCCAGTGCACCGCCACCGCCCGCCCCTGCTGCAGCAAAAACTGCGCCAAAATCGCATCTTGGGCATGTAAATACTCGATCCGTTGCTATCAAAAAAGAAGCGGATACAACGGCATTGCCATCTGCACCTGAACAGTCCACCACCACGCAAGCGCCCATGCTGCCGCTTGAGGGACCAGGTGCCACGCCGCAAGCCGCTGTAACGCAAGACGACGAGCGGCCTGAAGCGGCCAACCCAGCGAACACGGCCAACGCCGAGGCCAGCCCAGCCCCAGCAACGGCACAAGTTGCGGCCAAGCCCCTGCCCGTCAACCTGCCCCCAGACAGCTGGCCTACTGACACGCGCCTGAGCTACCGCCTTCTTGGCAATTACCGGGGGCCGATTTCAGGGGATGCGCGTGTGCAATGGCAGCGCGACGGCAGCCGCTACCAAGTCCGCGTGGAATTGGACCTGAGCAACGTCACCATCTACAGCATGACCAGCCAAGGGGTGGCCACCCCCGACGGGCTTGAGCCGTCGGTGTACGAGGAAAAACGCTTGGGCGGCAAACCCGTGCAAATCGGCATGGAAGCGCCGCAAGTGAAGTTGCAAGATAGCGTCAAGGTAGACCGCCCTGTGGGGGTACAAGACACGGCCAGTCAATTTGTGGAACTTGGCCATCAATTCGCGACCGGCAAGGCCCCTTTGGAGGTGGGTAAGAGCGTGCAACTCTGGCTGGCCCGACCCAACGCCGTGGCAGAGTGGACCTATGACATCGTCGGCCTGGAAACCTTGCAAAGCCAACGTTTGGGCGCCATTCCCGCGTACCACCTCAAACCCAGGCCGTTGGCCAAACCCAGTGGCCCGGTCACGGCAGAGATGTGGTTTGCGCCGTCGTTGCAGTACTTACCCGTTCGCATCAAGATCACCTTGAATGCGGAAACCTGGGTGGACCTGCACATCGAAAAAATTGAGCAGGCTTCTACCCCCAAGGCACCTGCCCCTTGATGCCCCGGGGAACACGAGAGAGCCTGTTTACTCGGGCGTGATCTTCGCGTCGCGCACGACTTTGGCCCAACGGGGCATTTCAGACTTGATCAGCGCCGCAAACTGATCAGGCGTGCCGCCCATCACCTCATTGCCCTGGCTGGTGATTTTTTCGCGCAGGTCGGCGTCTTGCAAGGCTTTGTTACCCACCGAGTTCAGCAGGCTGATCAGCTCTGGGGGCAGACCTTTGGGGCCAATCAACCCCTGCCAGTTCAAGACTTCAACCCCGGCAAAGCCAGCTTCGGCCATGGTCGGCACGTCAGGCATCAGTGTTGACCGGGTTTTGCTGGTGATGGCCAGGGCGCGCGTTTTACCGGCTTTGATGGACGGCATGGCCACGTACATCTGCTCAAACATCATGTTCACTTGCCCGCCCAACAGGTCAGAAGCGGCTGCAGAACCGCTCTTGTAAGGTGCATGGATCATGTCGATGCCGGCAGTGTGCTCAAACAAAGAGCCGCTCAGGTGGTGTGTGCCACCGATGCCGCCAGAAGCATATGACAGTTTGCCTGGCGCAGCTTTGGCTGCGGCCACGATGTCTTTGACGTTCTTGTAAGGAGAATCCGCACGAACGGTCAGCATCAGCGGACCACGCTCGATCAAAAAGATCGGCACCAGATCGGCCAAGGGGTCAAAGTTCAGTTTCTTGAACAGCGATTGGTTGACGGAGAGAGGGGCAAAATTGCCCATGCCCAGGGTGTAGCCATCAGGCTTGGCACGGGCAATCATTTCCGTGCCAATGTTGCCACCCGCGCCAGCCTTGTTGTCCACGATGATGGGCTGACCCAGGATTGTGCTCATCACCTTGGCCACTTGACGGGAACGCTGGTCAGCGTTGCCACCCGCGGCATAGGGGCAAACCCAAGTGATGGCCTTGGAGGGGTATTTGTCTTGCGCCCAAACAGCGCGCGACAAGGCCAGTGAAGGCAGGGCGATGCCGCTGGCAGCGGCTTGAATCAATTGGCGACGTTTCATGTCAACTCTCCGAATCCCAGAAGGTACAAAGATTCAATGGTAAACGCAGATGACGCGCACGCGACAAGCAATTGCCCCAACGAACAAGCCTTCAAATTCGGTTAGACACGTCGCAAATCGATGACCCGCTTGGCTTTGCCCATGCTGCGCTCCACGCCACCCTCTGCGCGTAAATCCAGCACCACGGTGGTACCGATGAAGGTTTTGATGTCGTGCTGCAGCGCTTGTGCGGCGTGTTGGGCCACATCGCTTTGTGGACTCAGTCCCGGACGGGTCTCTACCAACAACGTGAGTTGGTCCAGGTGATGCTCTCGGGTGAGTACACATTGGTAGTGCGCACTCAGCTCAGGGCGTTTGAGGATCAACTCTTCGATTTGCGTCGGAAACACGTTCACCCCGCGCACGATCATCATGTCGTCGCTGCGACCCGTGATTTTTTCCATTCGGCGCATGGTTCTGGCGGTGCCCGGCAGCAGACGGGTCAGGTCCCGGGTTCGGTAGCGGATGATAGGCAGCGCTTCTTTGGTCA
>CAZHDP010000388.1:0-3588 GCA_964531605.1 uncultured Burkholderiaceae bacterium
CAGGCGGCGTTTTGCCTGTCGAAAGGTCTGACACCACGTGCCAAGCCATCCACCCTTGCAATGCCAGTGCAACGAGTGCCAATGGCAAGAGACCGTCAGCCCATTCAGGTCGCCGCCCTGCAACCAATGCGGTGGCCATCAACAAGGCGACAGGCATCAGCGCAAGCAATGCACCTTGCACGGGGTGTTTGAACTCTTGAACCAGTACATCGGTGTGTCGAATGGCTTTGACGATCCACAAGGGGACAAGCACAGCCAACAACAGCAGTCCCAGCCACAACAGGCCAGCAGCGAGCGTTTGCGACACAAGCTCTGCTGTGGCCTGCTGCGCAACAGCCAATCGCCCCCACGCGCCAGACAGACCCAGCACCCCGAGGGCCATGCCAAACAAGGAGGGGTGCAAGCGTGCCACCCAATGGCGTGGCGGAAGACTGTGGTTGGATGTCATGGCAATGGGATTCAATTTTGCAACAAAATGTATTGAGGGCAAATTTCAGCGCAGCCTGTGATTAACTACCGCAAGCAATTGCGGAAAAGTCGCATAAAACCACAGAATCCTTTTCACCACGCTGCCTTGATGACCCCCACCCAAACCGCCCCTAGGAGCATTGCATCGCTGATCGGCGCGGTGACGGTCGGTGCGGTCTTGCTTGTTGCGCCCGTCATGGGTCAGGCTCAAGCCACAGAAGGGATTGCCACACCGTTGCGCCTGCGCATTGTCGGCGGGTTGGCGGGAGGGGTTCAATTCCCCAAGCACGAGATGCCGTTTTGGCAAAAAACATTCCCGGCATTGACCCACGGCCGTGCGACCGCTGACATTGTGGCTTTCGACAAATCGGGCATCCGCTCACACGAGATGCTGAGGCTGATCCAGCTGGGCATCGTCCCGTTTGGCACAGCGTTGATGCCCAGCGTCTTGGCCGTCGATCCCGAGCTGACGGCGATGGACCTGGCAGGTCTCAACCCCGACATGGCCAGCTTGAAGCGCTCGGTGGCGGCTTATCGTCCGCATGTTGAGCAGACCCTGCGTGAACGCTACGGCATCGAATTGCTGGCGATCTACGCCTATCCGGCTCAGGTGGTGTTTTGCAACAAGCCTTTCGCAGGGCTGAACGACCTGACAGGCCGCAAAGTGCGGGTGAGCTCCCCCATGCAAGCCGACCTGTTGCGTCCGCTCGGGGCTGTTCCCGTGTTGTCAGAACTGTCCGAGACCACCGCCAAAGTGCGCAACGGGAATGTGGACTGCGCCATCACAGCAGCGTCCACAGGAAAGGTGGTTGGGTTGACCGACGTCACCAGCCACATCAGCGGCACCGCCATCACTTGGGGCGTCTCGTTTTTTGCAGCCAATCAGTCTGCTTGGCAAGCCCTTCCTGGGCAGGTCAAATCGCTGCTCAAACAAGAGCTGCCCAAGCTTGAGCAGGCCATCTGGGCAGACGCCGAGGTCATGACTACCGACGCACTCCAATGTGCCATCGGTGCCAGCACCTGCGTGGCCGAGCGTCGCGCCGCTTTGACATGGGTCCCGAACAGCGATTCGGACAAACGCCAGTTGCGCGACATCCTGCTGTCGCATGTCTTGCCAGCCTGGATCGCCCGTTGTGGTGAGCATTGCGTCACGGTGTGGAACAAGCGGCTTGCGGCGTCCACCGGCATCACGGCGTCTGCAACGCCCGGCAAGTTGTCACCCCCATGAACCCACAAGAGCACACGTTTCGCTTGTCGGTGATGGGGCTGGCGGCCATGTTGTCGCTGGTGCTGTGTGTGATCACCGCTGGGTTGCTGGCACAAGGCCGCACCGAGGCACTGGCACAGTCAACTGAATACGTGGGCAGAACGGCAACCAATACCCTGGGAACGGTGAACCGAAGCTTGGTCAGCATTGACATGATGCTGGCAGAGTTGGGGCGCTGGATCACAGACAAACAACGCGACAGTCAGAGCATGGGCATGGGCATGGGCATGGGCTTGGGCGCCGCCCTGCACGACCCCGACTTGCAACGCTTGATTCACTTTGCCGTCAACCAAAACATGATGTTGAGCGACGTTGCGGTCTTGAACGACGAAGGTCGCGTGTTGGCCAGTGCCAAAGCCACCACCGTGCGACTGGGCTTGCCCGTGCCGAAACCGTTTTTCAAGTCAGTGCAGTCACAGGCCTTTCCTGCGCTGCAAATCAGCACACCGGTGCACAACCCGGTGACATCGGCCTGGGGGCTTTACGTGGCGAGGTCATTGCCTCTGAACGACGGCAAACGCTTGGTCTTGGTGGCAGAAGTCCAGGTGGACTTGCTGGCCAACCTGATGAGCGCTGGCCCTGAAGAGGACAAACTGTGGATCACGCTCGAAAACGATGCGGGCGCTTTGTTGGCCAGCGTGCCCGACGCCGACACCATGACCGGGCGCCACTTGCTTCCTGCGTTGACGGAGTCAACTGACACGGCCCTGCAGATGGACGGGCGCCTGAGCGATGCCCCCTCGATGGTCGCGGTCAGGCGAGCCCTCTACCCCGACGTGCTGCTGGCGGTCGGGCAGCCCGTGGACGTTGCGTTGACCGATTGGCGGACCAAGCGCAACACCCTTGTGGTGGCCACGCTGCTGCTGCTGGCGCTCCTTGGCGCGGGCAGTGCGATGACCTTGCGCTACCTGGAAAAAATCACACAGGTGAGACGGGTGATCGCAGACAACAACGCCACCTTGGTCAAATCCAACGACGAATTGGCACGGTCACTGTCCTTGCTCAAAGCCACGCTGGAATCCACCCCTGACGCGGTGGTGGTGGTTGATCGGGACAACCACATCAAGCTCTACAACTCCCGCTTTGTCACCACCATGAAGGTGCCTGAATCGCTGTTGGCCGCGGGCAACCTGCAAGCAACCCGGACCATCTTGACGTCACAGGTGTCCAACACCGACGTGTATTTCCGCGGCGCAATCGAGGCTTACGCCTCACTCACCAAGGAAACACGCGACGTGATCCTGTTCAAGGACGGTCGGGTGTTCGAGCGGCGCTCCATGCCTCAACGGCTTCACGGGGAAACCATTGGTCGCGTCTGGTGCTACCGGGACATCACCGACCGCCGAGACACCGAAGACCGTGTCAACCGGGCACCACCGGTGTCGCCGCAAACTTGAACACACCGGGCTCCAGGGCAGGGTTCACACTGACCATGATGTCAGACTTTGGCGGAAACTGACCTTCCAGCATCAATTTGGCCAGCGGGTTTTCAATGCGCTGCTGGATGGCGCGCTTCAACGGACGCGCACCAAACACCGGATCAAACCCGACTTTGGCCAACTCGGCCAAAGCAGCAGGCGACACGATCAACTGCAAATCCATGCTGGACAGACGCTTCGCCAAAATCTTCAACTGAATAGCGGCAATGGCTTCGATGTTTTTGGCATCCAGGGCATGGAACACCACTGTCTCGTCAATGCGGTTCAAAAACTCAGGACGGAAAGTGGTTTTGAGTTCCTCCCACACCGCGTCTTTGATGTCTTCCGTAGGCTGCCCCACCATCGATTGAATGATGGGTGAGCCGATGTTGCTGGTCATCACGATCACCGTGTTCTTGAAGTCCACGGTGCGGC
>CAZHDP010000389.1:0-3579 GCA_964531605.1 uncultured Burkholderiaceae bacterium
GCGTGACTGGCGTTCGTGCTTCCAACAGCATCGGCTACCTGTCGCCTTCTTTCAGTGGCGTGAAGGTCTGGTTGCAGACTTACATGGGCGAGAACGCTTCGACAGCAGCTGCCAAAGCTGGTGACGGCAATGGTTTGCGCGTGTCTTACGATGCAGGTCCTTTGAGCTTGGCTTACGCCACTTCCAGCACCACCGTGTCTGCTGGCGTGAAGAACGACACATCGAACATCGGCGGTTCTTACGACTTCGGCGTTGCCAAGTTGATCGCTCAATCCAACAAGACCAAAGTTGACGGCTCTGCCGACATCGACGGTTACGTGGTGGGCGCCACTGCACCTCTGGGTGCTGGCACCGTGCGTTTCTCCTTGTCTGAGACAGACAAGGCTGGCGCCAAGAGCAACCAGACTGCCATCGGCTATGTCTACGGCCTGAGCAAGCGCACTGACCTGTACGCTACTTACGCACGCGTGACCAACAAAGGCGGCGCCTCTGTTGGTTTGAACGGTGCTGTGACTGGTGCCAACGCATCGTCCAGCGGCTATGACTTCGGTGTCAAGCACGCCTTCTGATTTGACGCTGGCGCAAGCCAGCTGAAATGTTGAAGCATAAAAAACCCACCGTGGCAACGCGGTGGGTTTTTTTTACGACTGCACGGACTCACCCGGGCGGTGCATGCACTCCGTGACACTTCTATGTGGGCGCGAGGCCTGCTTTTTGAATCACCTCGGACCAGCGCCGGATGTCCGCGTCCAGCAGTTGCGCCAATTGGCTGGGGGTGCTGTGCCTGGCCAGGACATTGAAGCTGGCCAGCTTTTGCACCACCTCGGGCGTGCTCAGAACCTTGGCCACTTCAGCGCTCAATCGGTCAATGACGGCCTTGGGGGTCTTGGAAGGTGCCGCCAAAGCGTTCCAGGACGACACATTAAAGCCGCTCAGCCCCGGGAGTTCGCGCACCACAGGTGTTTGTGGCCAGTCTTTGGAGCGGTTTTCGCCCATCACGCCCAGCAAGCGCATGGCTTTGGCGTGGATCTGGGGTTTGAGTGGCCCCAAAATCTCCACAGCCACATCGATTTGCCCACCACGCAAGGCCTGGATCAAAGCGGGTGTGCCGTTGTAGGGAACGATTTGCGCGATCAGATTGGCCTGGCTGCGCAGCAACTCGGCCGCAAGGTGTTGTGTGCTGCCGATGTTGATCGTCCCCATGTTCAGCATGCCGGGGTGGGCTCGGCCAAAAGCCATCAACTCGGCCAGGTTTTTGTGGGGTGAAGTTTCAGGCACGACGATGGCAATGTCGAACAAGCCCAGCAGCGACACCGGTGCAAAGTCGGTGCGGGGGTTGAAGGGCATGGATTTGAACAAGCCTGCACTGACCGCCGTGCCGTTGGACATCAACAGCAAGGTGTGCCCGTCTGGCTCGGCCTTGGCCACCAGTTCGCCTGCCACCATGCCGCCAGCGCCAGGGCGGTTGTCAATGACCACGGCCTGCCCCCATTGGGCAGCGAGCTGTTGCCCCACGGTTCGGGCCGTCAGATCGGCGACACCGCCCGCACCAAAGGGGACGATGATGCGCACAGGTTTGGAAGGGAATGGGGCCTGGGCCCAACTCAAAGTCGAGGTGGACAAGGCGGCCTGCATCAGCTGGCGTCGGTTCAACATGGCTTGAGCCCTTCAATGAAGAAAGAATAGAGACTGAAAATACCATGTTACGTCTGCGCTTTTTGTCATTTGTTGTGGTCGGCGTGCTGGCAACTGTGCTGCTGGGCGGATGCGCCACCCGCCCTGTCGAAGAAGCCCAGCTTGACGGTGCCGCACGGGCAGCGCCCCAGACCTTGCCTTTGCAATTCACCCCGCAGGACAAATCCCGTTGGGAAGACATGGCTTTGCCAGGCAAAGTGCGCACCTTGTTCAGCCTTGAAAAGCGGGGTGACAAACCGGCTTTGAAAGCGCAGGCCAAGTCTTCGGCCAGCATGCTTCGCCAGCGCTTGCAAATTGCGCCTGAAAAGCTGGGCAGTTTGCAGTTCGAGTGGCAGGTTGAAAACCTGATTGATGGGGCCGACATGGCCTTGCGCGAAAGTGAAGACTCTCCCGTGCGCCTGATTTTGGTGTTTGAAGGGGATCGCAGCCGCTTTTCTGCCAAAAATGCCATGCTGAGTGAGTTGACACACAGCCTGACGGGGGAGCCTTTGCCCTATGCCACCTTGATGTACGTCTGGTGCAATGCGTGCCAGCAAGAGTCGGTGATCGTCAACCCGCGTACCGACCGAATTCGCAAGCTGGCGGTGGAGTCCGGCCCAGAGCATTTGGGGCAATGGCGCAGCTACCAGCGAAACATCCGTGCAGATTTTGAAAAGGCTTTTGGTGAGGCTCCGGGGACTTTGCTGGGGCTGGCCATCATGACCGACACAGACAACACCCGCAGCACAGCACAGGCATGGTATGGGGCCATTCGGCTGGATTGAGTGCACCCGTCGGGTGCGGGACAGTCTGTTTTGGGGAATTCCCTCTGTCTTACACGGGCCTGAATGTTGCATACTGTTCGTTTCAAGTATTTGCAGCTTCTGAGGTGATCACAATGAATCAAATCGACAAACAGGTGTTGGGTTCTGCGGTTTTGACCGCTTCCATGGTTTTGGCTGGTGTGTTGTCTGCGGGTGTCGCGCAGGCCAAGCCCTTCAAATGGACCAGCGCCAGCGACATTCCCACCCTGGACATCCATTCGCAAAACAATGCTTTGGGCAATGGCGTGCACGCGGCTATTTTTGATTCGCTGGTTTACTACAACAGCAAGACTTTCAAGGTGGAACCCAAGCTGGCCACGTCATGGAAAGAGATGTCGGCCACGCAATACCGTTTCAATTTGCGCAAAGGCGTCAAATTCAGCGATGGCACTGCCCTGACGGCCGATGACGTGGTGTTTTCTCTGGAGCGCGCACGCGCCAAGACCTCCAACTTCAACGTCTACACCCAAGGTTTCAGCAAGGTCGTCAAGATCGATGCCAATACGATTGACATCATTTTGAGCGGCCCCAACCCGGTGCTGTTGAACCAGCTGACCGAGCTGCGCATCATGAGCAAGGCCTGGGCAGAAAAGAACAAGTCGGTCGAGCCCAAAGACGCCAAAACCAAGGAAGAGAACTTTGCCCACCGCAACGCCATGGGCAGTGGTCCTTACATGGTCAAGGAATGGCAGCCCGACCAGAAGCTGGTGCTGGTGAAAAACCCTGCCTGGTGGGGTTGGTCTGAAGTGCCCACCAACGTGACCGAAATCATCTACACCCCCATCAAGAACGAGGCCACCCGTGCGGCCGCTTTGTTGTCGGGCGAGATCGATTTTGTGCTGGACCCCAGCCCGCAAGATCTGGGCCGCATGCGCAACAACGCCAACCTGAAGGTGGTGGACGGCATTGAGAACCGCACCATCTTTTTGGGGCTAGACCAGCACCGCGCTGAACTGCCCGGCTCCAGCGTCAAGGGCAAAAACCCCCTCAAGGATGTGAAAGTGCGCAAGGCCTTGTACCAGGCCATCGACATGGACACCATCCACCGCGTGACCATGCGTGGCCTGTCGCAAAACACCGG
>CAZHDP010000390.1:0-3562 GCA_964531605.1 uncultured Burkholderiaceae bacterium
GCCAAGTGCTGCGCACCCTGAGTTGTTGCTCGACAACCAGCTTTGTTTTGCCTTGTATTCCGCTTCGCTGGCGATGACCAAGCTCTACAAGCCTTTGCTGGAAGACATTGGCCTGACCTACCCGCAATACCTGGTGATGCTGGTGCTGTGGGAGCGTGACGGGTTGATGGTGTCGGAGCTGGGCGAGCGCCTGTTTTTGGATTCCGGCACCTTGACCCCACTGCTCAAACGCTTGGAAGCCTCAGGTTTGCTCACACGGCAGCGCGCGAAAGAGGACGAGCGCAAAGTGCACATCCATTTGACGGCGCCAGGGCGCGAACTCCGGGCGCGTGCGGTTCGCATCCCGGCCTGCGTGTTGCAAGCCGCCCAGTGTGGCGTACCTGAGCTGGTGGCCATGACCCAACAAGTGCAGGCCCTGCGCCAGCGATTGACCGGCTGAAACCCCTTTTTAACCCGCCTTATCGAAGGCTTTTTTACCCAGGAGTCACCATGACCACACTCGACAAAGTCCTCTACACCGCCCATGCCCACACCACCGGTGGCCGTGATGGCCGCTCGGTTTCCAGCGACGGCGTGCTGGACGTTCGCTTGACCCCCCCGAAAGAACTCGGCGGCAAGGGTGACGCCACCAACCCCGAGCAACTGTTTGCCGCCGGCTACTCTGCCTGTTTCATGGGTGCGATGAAGCACGTGGCAGGCATGAAAAAAATCACCGTGCCTGCCGATGCCGCCATCGACGCGAGCGTTGACCTGGGCCCCATCGCTGCAGGCTTTGGCATTGCCGCCAAGCTGGTGGTCAGCCTGCCCGGCATGGACCGTGCAGTCGCGCAAGACCTGATCGAAACCGCACACAAGGTGTGCCCTTACTCCAACGCCACGCGCGGCAACATCAACGTCGACTTGTCGCTGGCCTGAGCTTTGGCCTGAGGAGGCGGACAATGGGGGCATGACCCATGCCCTTGACGCCGCCAGTGCTGGTTTGCCCAACCAGCACCCTTATGACACCTTGACCCCCGATGTGGTGGTCGATGCCTTGGTCCATGTGGGCTTGCAGCCCGATGGACGCTTGATGTCGCTCAACTCTTACGAAAACCGGGTTTACCTCGCGCACCTGGAGCGTGACACGGCAGCCACTGAAGGGGCGCCGGATGCTGTGGTCCTCAAATTTTACCGACCCGACCGCTGGAGCGAAGCCCAAATCCTCGAAGAACACCGCTTTGCGCATGAGCTGATGGCGGCCGAAGTACCGGTGATCGGGCCTTTGGTGTTGAACGGCCGTACCCTGCACCGCTGCGGTGAGTTTTGGTTTTCTGTCAGCCCACGCCGAGGTGGCCGCCGCCCCGAATTGGATGACTTTGAGGTGCTGGAGTGGACGGGCCGCTTCCTGGCCCGCATCCACAGCGTGGGTGCCCAACAGTCCTTCGTTTACCGACCCACGCTCGACATGGCCTCCTTCGCCGTGGAACCCGCGGCATGGCTGCTGGACCACCACATCATCCCTTTGGACGTGCAAGGTGCATGGCAATCTGCGTACCAAAATGCTATTCAATTGATAGCTGAAAGTCCTTTGAATACGAGCGGTATTGGCCAAAAAATACCGATGCTTCGGCTGCATGGCGACTGCCATCCCGGCAACATCCTGTGGACACCTGCTGACCAGATCGGTGGCGGCCCGCACTTTGTGGATTTGGACGATGCCCGCATGGGGCCTGCCGTGCAAGACCTGTGGATGTTGCTCAGCGGTGAGCGCCGTGACCAAACCCAGCAGCTCAGCGCCTTGCTGGACGGGTATGAACAAGTGCGTGACTTCGATCGCCGGGAACTCGCGCTGATCGAACCTTTGCGCACCCTGCGCTTGATCCACTACAGCGCGTGGTTGGCCCGCCGCTGGGAAGACCCCATTTTCCCGGCCAATTTCCCGTGGTTCGGCACCAGCGACTACTGGCAAGGCCAGGTGCACATGCTGGTTGAGCAAGCCGAGGCAATGCAAGCCCCCGCTTTGGTTGTCTGACCTCAGATGAAAAAAAGGGCTTCTCACCGAGAAGCCCTTGGGTCAGCAGCTGCTGAGCGGCATCACTTGCGTGCGGCAATGGCCTTTTCAGCTTTGGTCACCAAATCGGCGCCGACGGTGGCTTTCCACTTGGTGTAGACGGGGCGGGTGGCCTTCACAAACGCTTCGCGCTCGGTCGCGTTCAACTGGGTCACGGTCACGCCCATGGCGGCAATGTCTTTCAGCACAGGCTTGTCGGCTTCGACCAGGCCTTTGCGGGCCAGCGCGATTTCTTGCTTGCCAGAGTCAATGGCGGCTTGTTTCACGATGGCCTGGTCGGCAGGCGACCACGAAGCCCAGATGTCTTTGTTGACCACAAAGATCAATGGGTCGGCCATGTAGCCCCACGTGGTCACGAATTTTTGACCCACGGTGTGCATTTTCAGGATGGTGAACAGGAACAAGGGGTTTTCTTGCCCATCCACGGCGCCGCTGGCCAGCGCAGGCTGGGCATCAGCCCAGCTCATTTGCGTGGGGTTGGCGCCCAGTGCCGTGAACATGTCCGAGAAAATGGGAGAGCCCACCACGCGGATTTTCATGCCTTTCAGGTCTTCTGGCGTCTTGATGGGGCGCTTGGAGTTGGTGACCTCACGGTAACCGTTTTCACCCCAGGCCAAAGGCACAACACCGGATTTGTCCAGCACGTTGAAGATGTCTTTGCCAACTTCACCCTGGGTCAGTGCGTCCAGTGCCGCGTAATCAGGCATCAGGAAGGGCAGAGAGAACAGGTTGAGCTGTTTGACTTGGGGTGACCAGTTGATGGTGGAGCCCACCGCCATGTCGATCACGCCTTGGCGCAGTGCGCTGAATTCGCGGGTTTGATCACCCTGGATCAGCGAGACGCCGGGGTACAGCTTGATGTTGATGCGGCCTTGGGTGCGCTCTTTGACCAAATCAGCCCACACCTTGCCCGCCATGCCCCAAGGGGTGGGTGGACCCAGCACCAAAGACATGCGGTATTCGGCTTTGTAGTTTTGTGCCGTGGCCGACACCGAGAAACCACCCAAGGCAGCAGCGGTGGCCAACAGGCCTACCAGGGAACGACGGAATTTCATGCGAACAGTCTCCTATGAGTACAACAAAAACAAAAAGCCGAGGTCGACGTGGCCGCTCAATAGCCCAGCACGCGTGGCAGCCACAGCGCCAGCTCAGGCCAGGCAATCACGGCCACCATCACCAGGAACATCGAGAACAGCATCCAGCCCACCCAGCGCACGGTCTCTTCCATGCGCACGTTGGCGATGCGGCACGACACCATCAGGTTCACGGCCAGCGGTGGGGTGAATTGACCCAAAGCAACCTTGAGCGTCAGGATCACCCCAAACCACACCGGGTCCCATTTGTAGAACTGAACGATGGGCCACAGCAACGGCACAAAGATCAAAAAGATCGACACGCCATCGAGGAACATGCCCACGGTGATCAACATCAAGATCAGCAAGGCCAGCACACCGTATTCGCCCAAGCCTGAGTTGACGATGGCGTTGGTCACCGAATCGATCACGCCCAAGG
>CAZHDP010000391.1:0-3555 GCA_964531605.1 uncultured Burkholderiaceae bacterium
AGACGCGCAAGTGCGCTTCCACACTGCGGCCCAAAGCGCTGAGGTTGTAGCCGCCTTCCAGGCAACTCACGATGCGGCCTTTGGCATGGCGCTGCGCCACTTCCTTGATGCGCTGGGTGATCCAGGCATAGTCCTGCTCCACCAAGCCCATCTGGCCCATGTCGTCTTCGCGGTGCGCGTCAAAACCGGCGCTGATGAAAATCAGCTCGGGCCGGTGCGCCTCCAGGCGCGGCAGCCACATCATGTCCACCAATTCCCGGATGTCCATGCCCCGGGTGTAGGCGGGCACCGGCAAGTTGACCAGGTTGGCCGCTTGTGATGTCGAGCCACCTTCCGGATAAAACGGGTGCTGAAAAAAGCTCACCATCAAGATTCGCTCGTCTCCGGCCACGATGTCCTCGGTCCCATTGCCGTGGTGCACATCAAAATCCACAATCGCCACGCGCTTGAGGCCATGGCGCTCCAGCGCGTACTTGGCCGCAATGGCCACGTTGTTGAAAAAGCAAAAACCCATGGCCTTGTCCCGGCAAGCGTGGTGCCCCGGTGGGCGCACGGCGCAAAAGGCGTTTTCCAGCTCGCCCGCCAGCACAGCGTCGGTGGCGTCCAGCACCGCACCCGCTGCGACCAAAGCCGCATCCCAAGTGTGGGCATTGATCATCGTGTCCGGGTCCAGGCTGGTGTGGGTGGGGCCGCCAGCGGCCATGTCTTCGCGCAGTGCATCGCCCAAACCGCGCAAAGCCGCCACATGCATGCGGCCATGGGCCAGCTCAACGTCGGCCAGCGAAGCCGGACTGGCCTCGCGCCTTTGCAGCGCCATGTCCACGCCGCTGATCAGCAAGCGGTCTTCGATGGCCCCCAAACGCTCGGGACACTCGGGGTGACCTGCGCCCATTTCGTGTTTCCAGCAAGTGGGGTGGGTGAAATAACCTGTCGCGCCCATGAATGTGTCGTCCCGATTCATCACAGCCAACAAGGCTGTTGTTTTTGAAGAATTGATTTGTTTTTTTGGGTTCCAGCTTAGCACGGGTGCCAAGGGCGCGGCGTTTAAACTCGCTGAGATGAATGTGTTTCAAACCCGCACCAAGTCACCCCAACGCAAACCCCATCTGAACTTGGCGTCCATCGGCCTGGCACTGCTGCTTTGCGCACTGACAGCCTTCACACCGGTCAGCACACAAGCGGCGCAAGCCGTGGACCCCAAGCAGGCCAAACGGCCATCGGCACCAAGCGCCAAGCCTACAAAAGCCAAGCCACAGCAGCGCAAAAAAAACGCATCCCCAAAAAAACAAGCCTCCCGCCCTGCTCGCACTGCAGCCGTAGCGGGCTTGCCCCTGGCAAGTTCCGAACAAACGCAGGCGTGGGCGCAAGAAGCCGCCCAACGCCTGCAGCTGGACCCGATTTGGGTCCAAAACACCCTGGCCCAAGCCCAGCGCCTGCCCTCGGTCGAACGGCTGATACTGCCCCCCAGCAGCCCCGCCGCCAAGAACTGGGCCGCCTACCGCGCACGTTTCATCGAGCCCATCCGCATCCAGGCGGGCGCACGTTTTTGGCAAACCCACCGCAGCGCTCTGGAGCGGGCAGAACGAGAATATGGTGTGCCTGCATCGCTTATCGTGGGCATCATCGGTGTGGAAACCTTGTATGGTCAAAACACGGGCAATTTCCGCATCCTCGACGCCCTGGCCACACTGACCTTCCATTTCCCCAGCGCCCACCCTCGGGCGGCCGCACGCCAGGCCTTCTTTCAAAGCGAGCTGGAGCAATTTTTGCTGCTCACCTCACGCAGCGGCGCAGACCCGCTGGCCATTCGGGGCAGCTACGCTGGGGCCATGGGCTTGCCGCAATTCATGCCGTCGAGCTGGGCCAAATTTGCAGTGGACTTTGATGGCGACGGACGCATCGACCTGTTTAGCAGCCCAACGGATGCGATCGGCTCGGTGGCCAACTACTTCAAGGCCTTTGGCTGGCAAAGCGGCATGCCCACGCACTACCCGGTCAGCCTGACACCAGGCCAGACCCACATGGACAGCTTGCTGGCCCCCGACATCTTGCCCACCTTCAGCGTGGCCAGCTTTGTGAGCCAAGGTGCCGCTCTGTCGGGTGCCGCGCTGCAGCACAAAGGCCCACTGGCCTTGATCGAACTGCTCAACGGCCCAGACGCCCCCAGCTACGTGGCCGGCACAGAAAACTTCTACGCCATCACCCGCTACAACTGGAGCAGCTACTACGCCATGGCGGTGATTGATCTGGCCGAAGCGGTGGCAAGAGAAGTTCAAAACAGTCGCTGATGAGACCCCTATGAACCCCCTCAACCCCAAAAAACTGATGTTGAGCAAATGGACCGCCGTCAAGCCCGTGGCCAAGCAAAAGCACTTTCTGGTCAGCCGGGTGATTCAACCCGAATTGCCCACCGACCCGATTGAACAGGTGGAGATCGAAGCGGTGTTTTCCAAAGCTGTTCAGGTGATTGCTTGGAGGGATCTGCAAGACGACCGCGTGTGGCGACAAGGTTGGGTTTGAGGTGCGGCTAGCCAGATTTCGGTTGCCCTTTCTGGGGGTCTGAAAACACACTGTGTCCATGCATCCAAGGACACAGAAATGAACCCGAAATTCGATCCCGCAGACCTCGCACACTTCACAGGCACTGAGCACTACTACCGACTGAACCGCAAGTGCCTGATCACAGACGGGGCAAAGTACTTGGCAGACGCAGCGAAGGCGTATTGGCTGCTGGAGATTGCGGCCAGTTACCTCATTGAGTTGGGTACAGCGGATTGGTTTGTGCTGGTACGCTTGACTGTAAAAAGCAGCCGCGCTGAATTGACACTTGAAGATGGCAATGGGGGTATCCGCGCTCGCCAGCAAATACCCTACACAGACTTCTCAGCAGATAAGCAAGTCCTATATGCAAATTGGGATGGGGAACATTGGGTGATCATGCTGCCCAGTGAGTATTGACAGCAGGTGGGCATCAAACGGGCTGGAAATCAGCTCTACAGCGCTGGAAAAGAAGACGCATAAGCCGTCTCGCAAGCGGAAGAAAAAACGACAGCGCACAGGGCTTTTTGCTGTTGGACCATTTGCGCATAGCCTGTCAGGCATGTGGCCTTGATTTTCAAAACAACTGATATTTCGGGGCAAATACCCTGATTTCAGGCGGTTTTCGTACATTTTGGCGAGCATCTCAGCTGCCAACAAAGTCCCAGAGTATCAATACCCACCCTGAGCTCGCCTAGCCTGCCCAGCTTCACGCTGGCGTTTCTGATTCTCCCGCTCCCTTTGCAGCGCATCTTTCTGACGGTCCACGTTGGCTTTCAATTGGTTGATCCGCATCTGATCCGGGGTCTGGGGCTTGATAGGTTTGATGGTCTTGGCTTTGGGGGGCTTGGGAGCCTGAGGCTTGATGCTTGGGGGTGACTCGGCAATCAGTTCATCCAGCAGTGGATAGCCCTGCCCTTCGTTGTGAATCTGGGTAGGGGCCACCTGCACGCAGTCCATACCAAATTGATATTGGCAAAGCAACCTTGCGTGAGTGGCTGAGTTGGCATGCACAGC
>CAZHDP010000392.1:0-3551 GCA_964531605.1 uncultured Burkholderiaceae bacterium
GTGCGGGGCCACATCGATGATGTTGGCCATGGTGCGCGCCGGGTCGTTGGTGCGCGTTGTGGCTTTCGATTTTTTGACGCTGGGTGCCAAATGTACTGACTCGTTCATACCCGTCAGTGTAGATGACTCGCTTTCACCCAGGCGTTTTCAGTCGCATCGCGTTAGGCAATGGCGTGGACCGCCGGAGCACATCTTCACTCAACCACAACGCACTGCGGCGGGCGCGCTCACAGACCACGGGCAGCGGCAGTTGCTGGTAGTCGTCATTGAAGACTTCAAAACTGTAGTCACCAGCATATCCCAGGCGATCGAGCTTGAGCACCAGTTCAACCAATTGCTCACTGTGCACACCCTCGCCCGGAAACACGCGGAACGTGCGCGCAGTGGACATGCGCTCCTCAAAGGTTTTCGTCTCTTGCCACATGAAATCAGCCAGCTGCACGAGGAAGATCTTGGAAGGGTCGAGGTAATCGATTTCTTCCAATGACGTTTGCGCGGCGAAGATATGGTACGAGTCTATGCCCATGCCCAGGTTGGGGCAGTCTGCACGGCAGACGACGTCCCAGGCGGTGGTGAATTCATTGATGGTTCGCCCCCAGGACAAACCTTCGTAGGCGATCTTGATGCCCAGCGGAAGCGCCAGCATCGCCAGTTTGCGCAGGTCTTTGGCGATGGCGTCCAGGTCTTGGGTCGCATGTGCCGACGTTGACGAACAGGCCAGCAGCACCTTGCAGTCAAGCGCTGCCGCCATCTGCAGCATGGCTTTGGCGATGTCCACCTTGTACTGGTGCAGGTGGCCTGACAGCCCTTCAAAATCACGCAACACCTGAAAGCCGGTGCCCCTCAAGCCACTGGCCTTGACGGCAGACACAGCGGCCTCAACGCCGCCTGGGTGCCCCACGATGTCGCTGGCTTTGAGCATCACCTGGGAGAAGCCAGCGGCTTTCATGGCGGCCAATTTGGCTTCGAGCGGTCCAGCCAAGGTGATGGTGTCCATCCCAAAACCCTGGATGGTCTGAGACACCCGCTGCGCTTGCATCTGATTCATCGCGTTCATGGTGGCGTCCCTCACTGGCCCGCAGCGGCTTTTTCGCTGTGGACCAGCTCGAACACCACCGAACCCAGGTAGGTTTTGGTGATCGCGCCACGTGCTTCGGTATGGGCCGCTTGGGTTTCCACAAACTCGACACCCAGGCGACGCAAGGCCTCTACCGCCACCAACACATCAGGCACGCCCAATCCGATGCGTTGCAAACGCTCGTCCGCGTCCACCACGTTGACCTCGGGTTCGATCAGCTGAAGCATGAAGCTGTTGGCCCGCTCCAAGGCTGGGCTGCGCAACAGCTTGCCTTTGGGCATGATGCCAAAACGCTGCTCGTCAGGGATCAACTCCATGCCAAACAAGGCGTTATAAAACTCGATCCAGTCGTAGCTGCGCTCCGGGCCGATGTACTGGACCACACCAAAAAAGTGGATGCCAGCGACGGCGGGCGGCTTTTGGTCAACGGTGGGAATCGGGATGAAGTCAACGTCGTAAATGGAGAACTCTTTGTAGCGGTCAACAAAATAGATGCGACTGCCCCCAGCGCCGTGGATGGCCGGGATGTTCAATTCCATCACTTGGGCATGGGTGGCCACCTCCCAAGCACCGCGCTCCAACACGTATTGGTAGGCGGCCCGGGCGTCGCGCACGCGCAGGGCCACGGCCGAGATGGTCGGCACCTCGTGCCCGTGGCTGGCCGCTTTGGCGTCCAAGGGGTGGGCATTGACGACCACGTTCAAGTCCCCTTGGCGGTACAGCAGCACTTCACGCGAGCGGTGGCGCGCCACCGGCCGAAAGCCCATCATTTCCAGCACCTGCCCCAACGCCTGTGGCTTGGGTGTGGCGTACTCGATGAACTCGATGCCATCGAGGCCCAAAGGGTTGGAGGCATCGCTGAACGAGGCCTGAAGGGGCTCGCGCCCGTCGAGGGTGTTGACCAAAAAATCACTCATGTTCGATCACTTTCGAAAAACCTGCACCCGAAACCACCGGGCCATGGTGTCAATGATGCCAGGGTCAAGCCCTGGTGGCTGAGGGACGGAGCTCAGCGGGGTATATCACGTCTCGCAAAAAGTCTGCATCGGCTCGCACATGGGCTGCGGCCTGTGGGTAGCCAAAAAAGTCCAGGTACAGCGCTGTTTGCTGAATGAGCATCTCAAACCCGGCTTGCGCTTTCAACCCCCGAGCGATGGCGGCGCGCAAGGCAGGGGTGGGTTGGTTCTTCATCAGGATGTCGGCATACGCTGCGTGAGGGGCCATCTTGGTGATGTCGCAGGGCAGCGGGTCGCTGGCGTTGAGGCCCAAGGGCGTGGCGTTGATCACCAAGTCAAACCCCGAGGGGTCGTTGCTGGTGGCCACGTGCACTGGGCAGCCAGACGCCGTAGCAATGCGCTCGGCCAATGCAGCGGCTTTGCCCGGGGTCGGGTCAAACAACGTCAGGGACGCACAGGCCTGCGCAGGGTGAAGCGCCAAGGTCGCGGCGATCGCCGCCGCCGCCCCGCCCGCCCCTAAGATCAGCACGCGCTTGTGGGTGCAATCGATGCCATCGTGGTTCAGGCCGCCCAAAAAACCCAAACCGTCAAAGAGTTCGCCTTCCAGAGAACCGTCGTCCATGCGGCGAACAGCGTTCACCGCACCGGCCACCCGGGCCATCTTGGAACAGTGGGCAAGCACCTGCAAGATGGGGGTTTTGTGCGGGATGGTGACCCACAAGCCTCGAACATTGGGGATGCGCATCAAGGCAGGTACCGTGGCCAGCAACTGGTCTGCGGTGACTTGCAGGGGGACCAACACAGCATCGATGCCTAACGCTGCGAACAGGCGGTTGAACGTCTCGGGCGCACGCACCTGGGCGATGGGGTCCCCAATGACGAAATAAATGGCCGTGTGCCCAGTGACCTGGGGCGCCAGCGCGGTAGACAAAGCGGAAACAGGCTCAAGTTGCATGAGAGGCCACACAGTTGGAAACAAGGTCGCCACTGTAGGCTTGAGCGGGCCAGATGGGACAAATCTCTTGCTATCACTGAACGATAAACGCACAATAATGTTCGATAAACGAACGAAAATAGGGTTTTTAACGCGTGACCACCCCCACCAATCCCAAAGCACAGCCCGCAGAAGCGGCCTTGAACGGGCCGAGGCCAGGACTGGCCCGTGCTGACTGGATTGCAGGCATTGAACGAGGCTTGCGCCTGTTGGAAGCCTTCAGCGACGCTTCACCACGATTGAGTGCCACACAAGCCGCGCTGTGCTGTGGCATGACACGCACGGCCGCGCGACGCCATCTGTTGACCTTGTGCCACCTGGGTTACCTGGCCAGCGATGGCAAGCTGTACTGGTTGACCCCTCGGGTGCTGAGGCTGGGACAGGGTTACCTGGATTCGGCACGCCTGCCACGGATCTCGCAACCCTTTTTGCAACGCATTGCCGCGGGGACACATGAAAACGCCTACCTGTCGGTGCTGGACGGCGCAGACGTGGTCTATGTGGCGCGCAACGGCCCCCCCCG
>CAZHDP010000393.1:0-3548 GCA_964531605.1 uncultured Burkholderiaceae bacterium
CACGCAGGTCGGCATCCACGGCTGGCGATGGCGCTTCTTCAATCACTTTTTGGTGGCGACGCTGCACCGAGCAATCGCGCTCACCGAGGTGGATCACATGCCCATGGCTGTCGGCCAGCACCTGGATTTCGACATGCCGAGGGGCGATCACCGCACGCTCCAAAATCAACTCATCCGAGCCAAAGGCCTGCGCGGCCTCTGAGCGTGCGGACGCCAGCGCGGGTTGCAACTGGCTGGCCTCATGCACCAAACGCATGCCACGCCCACCGCCGCCAGCAGCAGCTTTCACCATGACCGGGTAACCGATGTCTTGTGCCGCGCGAGCAAAGGCCTCATCCGACGGGTCCTCGCCCTGGTAGCCTGGGATGCAAGGCATGCCTGAAGGCATGACCACGCGCTTGGCCTGCGCTTTGTTGCCCATGGCGCGAATGGCGGCACCCGAGGGGCCAATGAAGACCAAACCGGCAGCGTCAACCGCATCGGCAAACTCAGCGTTTTCGGCCAAAAAGCCATAGCCGGGGTGCACCGCATCGGCGCCCGCTTGCTGAGCAGCGGCCAGGATGGCTGGCATGTTCAGGTACGACTCTTTGGGTACTGCTGTACCGATACGCACCGCGCGGTCAGCGGCAGTGACATGGGGGCTGCGGGCATCGGCATCCGAGTACACCGCCACACTCGCGTAGCCTTGTTGGCGCAGCGTGCGGCACACCCGGATGGCGATTTCGCCCCGGTTGGCCACCAGCACCGTGTGAAAGGGGCGGATTTGTTTTCGTGGGCCCGTCATACCGACATCAACCCCATCTGCCGTGCAATCACCATCAGCATCACCTCGTCAGCCCCGCCACCGATGGAGCCGAGGCGGTAGTCGCGGTAAGCGCGGGACACGGGGTTGTCCCAGGTGTAGCCCATGCCACCCTGGAACTGCATGCACCAGTCGGCAATGTCGCGTGACAGACGGCCGGCCTTGAGCTTGGCCATGGACGCCAACTCCACCACGTTGCCCCCTTCGATGTAGGTCTGGCTGGCCATGTAGATCAGGCCACGCAAGGCTTCAAGCTCAGTCTTGAGCTCGGCCAACTTGTATTGGATGAATTGGTTGTCGAGCAATGGGCGGCCAAACGCTTGGCGCTGGCGCAGGTAATCGGCTGTTTCGTTGATGTAAGCGATGGCAGACAGCCGCCGCGCTGCGCCATCCAAACGCTCTTCTTGAAACTGCTGCATCTGGTAGATGAAACCCATGCCCTCCTCCCCAATGCGGTGGCGCACCGGTACGCGCACGTTGTCGAAAAAAATCTGTGCGGTGTCGGAACTCCACATGCCAAACTTTTTGATCTTTTGCACCTCGATGCCCTTGGTGCGTTGCCCGTTCTCTTTGAGCGGCACGATGATCAATGACTTGTTTTTGTGGGCACTGCCGCCCTCTGAGGTGTTGCACAGCAGGCAGATCCAATCGGCCTGCGTGCCATTGGTGATCCACATCTTGGCCCCATTGATGATGTAGTCGTCACCATCACGCCGGGCATGGGTTTTGAGGGATGCCACGTCTGACCCTGCCCCTTGCTCGGACACGCCAATGCTGGCCACCATGTCGCCCGCAATGGCGGGGGCCAAAAATTCGCGGCGCAGCGCATCAGACCCGAACGTGGCCAGCGCAGGGGTGGCCATGTTGGTCTGCACGCCGATGCCCATGGCCACGCCTTGCGCACGGGCATAGCCGATGGCTTCTGCGGCCGCAATCGCGTAGCTGAAATCCAGGCCCATGCCGCCATAGGCCTCGGGCTTGGTGATGCCCAGGAAGCCCAAGTTGCCCATTTTTTTGAACAACGCGTGGGCTGGAAAGATTTCTGCAGCCTCCCATTCGTTGACAAACGGATCAATCTCGGCGGCCACAAAGCGCCGGATGCTGTCCATGATGTTGCGGTGATCGGGGGTATAGAACATGAGAGCAATCCTTTAAAAACGGGCCACGCCAAATTGGACGGGGCGAACTTGACGGGCAGCAGCTTCGCGCGCGGTGGCCAACACGAAGGCCAGCACCTCACGGGTGTCTCGGGGGTCGATCACCCCATCGTCGAGCACATGACCGCTGGTGTAAAACGCGCTGGCCTGCCGTTCGAAATTGGCAACGATTTCTTGCTTCTGCAGGGCCAGGCACGCTTCATCAACGGGGGTGCCTTTGCGCTCGGCTTGTTGGCGGGCGACGATGTCGAGTGTGGTGGCAGCCTGTTCGCCACCCATCACCGCCGTGCGGGCGTTGGGCCACGAGAAACAAAACCGAGGATGGAATCCCCGGCCACACATGCCGAAATTGCCCGCACCGAACGAGGCGCCGCAATGCATGGTGATCTGCGGTACTTGTGAGTTGGCCAAAGCCTGGATCATCTTGGCCCCGTGTTTGATCATGCCCGCCTCTTCGGACGCACGCCCCACGATGAAGCCTGTGGTGTTTTGCAAATACACCAGGGGGGTGCCTGACTGGTTGCACAACTGGATGAACTGCGCAGCTTTGGTGGCGCCAGCCGGGTCGATCGGGCCGTTGTTGGTGACAAAACCCACGCTGTGGCCTTCGATCCGGGCATGGCCACACACGGTAGAGGGCCCGTAGTCGGCTTTGAAGTCCATCCAACGCGAATCGTCCACCAGGCGGGCAATGACCTCGCGCATGTCGATGGGCTTTTTGTGCTCCAGCACCATCACACCCGCCAACTCGTCTGGACTCAGGCGAGGGGGCAAGTGCGCGAGAACGGGGGTTTCGCGCTGCCAGGGCAATGCGGCCAGGATGTCACGCGCGATCGCCAAGGCGTGGGCATCATCTTCAGCCACGTATTCGGCGAGGCCACTCACGCTGGCGTGCATGTCCGTGCCACCCAAGGCCTCATCGGTGGCGATTTCACCCGTCGCGGCTTTGAGCAGGGGGGGGCCTGCTAAAAAGGCTTTGCCCTGCCCTCGCACCATCACCACGTAATCAGACAAGCCAGGCATGTAAGCCCCACCGGCGGTAGACGAGCCATGAACCACGGTGACCACGGGCAGGCCTGCCGCCGACAAGCGAGCGAGGTTGTAAAAGATGCTGCCACCTCGGATGAATTTTTCGACCCGGTACTTGCGCAAATTGGCCCCAGCGGACTCGACCAGGTGCACGAAGGGCAAGCGGTTTTCCAAGGCGATGTCTTGCGCGCGCATGAGCTTGAGGTTGCCCGACTCCGTCATCGCGCCCGCGTCGATGCCCGAGTCGGTTGCCACGACCATGCAACGCACGCCCCTGACAAAGCCGATGCCCGCTATCAATGAGCCACCGGGCAAACAGGCTTGCGGGTCGGGGTCGTCCATGCCGAAACCTGCCAAATTGGCCAATGGCAAAAAGGCCTGACCGGGATCAAGCAAACGGCTGACACGCTCGCGCGGCAGCAGGGCACCTCGGCGGGCAAAGCTGGCGGCGGCACGGGCAGAGGCCTGGGCAGACCGCAGCTCCAATGCGCGCATCTGATCGACCCACGCCAGCATGCCTGCACGTTGGGCTAGGACGGCCTCGGAGGCCGGGTGGATAC
>CAZHDP010000394.1:0-3543 GCA_964531605.1 uncultured Burkholderiaceae bacterium
TCAGGCGTTGAAGAACATACCCGGCGTGCGATTGGTGTGGGTTCGAACGCCCGCCGAGTTGGCAGGCTTGCGCGCAGAAACCGATTGGATCGTGTTGCCGGGGTCCAAGCACACCAGTGGTGACCTGGCCTGGCTGCGCAGCCAAGGTTTGGACGCGGCGATTGCCGCCCATGCTGCGCAAGGCGGTGCCGTGCTGGGCATTTGTGGGGGCTTGCAGATGCTGGGTGAAGCGCTGATCGACACGCACGGCATTGACGGCAATGCGCCAGGGCTGGGTTTGTTGCCCGTGGTGACGGTGTTCGCGCCTGACAAAACGGTGCAACACACCCAGACCCGGTTCGGAACACTGACCGGGGTGTGGCAAGCGTTGAGTGCACAGCAAGTGTCTGGCTACGAGATACACCACGGCCACACGGCGCCCCACAGCGCCATGGTGGCTGCGGGCGATGTGCCCATGGCCGTGTTGCCATCGGGTCTGGGTTGGCAAAACAAGCAGGGCAATGTGCTGGGGGTTTACCTGCACGGCTTGTTCGAAGACCCTGCTGTCTTGCATGCCTTGTTTGGCGCCAGCGCCCCTACACTCGACAGCGTGTTCGATGGCCTGGCCGATTACATCTCAAGGCATTTTTCGCCGGGCGTGCTGGACGCGTTGGTGAAACGCTGAACGCCGCCTCAGGGCCTTATTTTTTCTGTTACCTGTTTCCTCTTCCTTGTTTTCAACGCACGAGCCTTCATGACTGTCGACCTGAGCCACATGCCGTCCACCGATGACGCCGCCTTGCAGCAACGCCTGCAAGCCAAACTGGACAACAAAACCAAACCACTGGGCTCATTGGGCCGTGTCGAATCGCTCGCATTGCAACTCGGTTTGATCCAAGGCAAGCTGACGCCCGCATTGCACCAACCCCAGATGCTGGTGTGTGCGGGTGACCATGGTTTGGCCGCGCGTGGTGTGTCGGCTTACCCCAGCGATGTGACATGGCAAATGGTTGAAAATTTTCTGGCAGGTGGTGCGGCGGTGAGTGTGTTGGCGCGCGACATGGGCATCGATTTGACGGTGGTGGACTGCGGCGTACGGCACGATTTTGCAGCGCGCCAGGCTGTGCCAGGCCAGCCCAGGTTGTTGGTGCGCAAAGTGGCAGCTGGCACGGCCGATGCGTACCTCGGACCGGCCATGACCACAGCCCAGTGCCAGCAGGCCGTGGCCAACGGTCGCGAGGTGGTGCAGGGCTTGCCGGGCAATGTGGTGTTGTTGGGTGAAATGGGCATCGGCAACACGTCTGCCGCGGCCTTGTTGATGGCAGGATTGACGGGCCTGCCCATCGCAGAATGCACGGGGCGTGGCACGGGGCTGGATGATGAGGCCCTGCGCCGCAAAATTGAGACCTTGGGTGTGGTCAGTGAACGTCACCGTGCGGCACGGGCACCGATGGACCTGTTGGCGGCGGTTGGCGGTTTTGAGATTGCCACCTTGGTCGGCGCCGTGTTACAGGCCGCGAGCGAGCGGCGTGTGATCGTGGTCGATGGGTTCATCACCACGGCGGCCGTGTTGTTGGCCCACGCCATGCAGCCCAAGGTCTTGCCGTTTTGCGTGTTTGCGCACCGCTCTGGTGAGCGCGGTCACGCGCTGATGCTGGCGCACCTGGCAGCTACACCGTTGTTGGACCTCGGTTTGCGCTTGGGCGAGGGCTCGGGTGCGGCGATGGCGTGGCCTTTGCTGCGCGCGGCGGCCACGCTCATGCGAGACATGGCCAGCTTTGAGTCTGCTGGCGTGTCTCAGGCCGATTGATCGACGGTCGGCGGTTGGCATGGCAAGTGCTCCCAGTGCATCTTTGTGGCGGCGAGTGGCGGGTACCTTGAGCCTGGAGGTGAGGCATGTCCTGTTGGCGGTCCAGTTTTTCACGCGCATCCCTGTGACGGGTCGACTGGCCGCCTGGGTGGGCTTCAGTCCGGCCATGTTGCGGGCCAGCGCTGCACACTTTCCGGCCATCGGTTGGGTCATCGGAGCCGCTGCTGCAGGGATGGCCGGTTTGCTGCTGGTGGCGTTGTCAGCTGCTGGGCACAGCGTGGTGGCGAGTGGGGCTGTCGCTGCCGTGATCAGCACCTTGCTGACGGTCTGGTTGACGGGTGCTTTTCACGAAGACGGTTTGGCCGATGTGGCCGATGGGTTGGGTGGCTCTTATGACCGAGAGCGGGCGCTCGACATCATGAAAGACTCTCGTGTCGGCGCGTTTGGGGCACTGGCGTTGGTGCTGGCCATGGCATCCAAATTCACCTTGTTGACCGCGTTGGCCGAACGGGGTGTCACGGACATGGTGGTTGCCATGCTGATCGCTCACGTGTTGTCGCGCTTGGCTCCTTTGTGGCTGATACGGAGCTTGCCCCATGTGGGGGACACGGCGCAGTCCAAATCCAAGCCACTGGCAGACCAGATCAGTTGGCGCGCCCTGGGGTATGCGTGTGTTTGGTCATTTCCAGCTTTACCGCTTGTTTTTGCTTATTTTGGTGCTATTGGATTGATAGCAATTGGCATCGCTTGGACGTGGGGCGTGTGGGGCATGTACCGTGTGTTTCGGCGGCGCTTGCAAGGGTTTACCGGGGACTGCTTGGGCGCCACGCAGCAGGTCTGTGAGCTGATGATGTACTTGGCATTGGCGCTGTTGCCACTGTCACGCCCTTGAACCCGACACAGAGGTCAGCCGCCATGGCACTTTGGTTTCTTCGACACGCTCAGCCCTTGGTGCCTGCTGGCACCTGCTACGGCCGCTCTGACATGCCTGCCGACCCACAAGCCACGCTGCTGGCCGCACAAGGCATCGCCCACCAGTTGCCCAAAGGGTTGATGATCGTGAGTTCGCCACTGCAGCGTTGCCGGGAGTTGAGTGCGGCTGTCCAAGCACTTCGACCTGATTTGTCTATGACAATCGACGTTGATTTGTCTGAAATGGATTTCGGCGCGTGGGAAGGCCGCCTTTGGTCTGACCTGGGGCAGGCGACGCTGCAGGCTTGGACCGATGATTTTGCCGATCACGCCACAGGCGGTCACGGTGAATCGGTGCGCGTGTTCATGGGACGCGTTGCGGCGGCACTGGCACGTTGGCACCCTGTGGTGGTTCAGCAGCAAACCCCGGTACTTTGGGTTGCCCATGCAGGGGTGGAGCGTGCCACAAGATTGCTGACGAAGGGCATTTTGTGCCCTGCCAGTGGCCGTGAATGGCCCAAAGATGGCTTGGGTTTTGGCGAGTGGGCTCGCATTTCTCTCAGTTGAATCAGATTTTGCACTGATCAAACAGTGAAATAGTTCGCACTTGTTGATCCTTGTTACATGTTTGTCTATGTCACCTCGGGGTGCATTGTTCCTAAACTGGGGTCACCATGGCTACCTCACGCATGGCCCGATCTGCGGTAACTCGCCGGGCTTGCTTCACGACCAGTGACCTCTGACCTCCTTCAACCGTCGACGCTGTACCAGTCTCCTGATTGGATGAGTTGCGTGCGTGGCCGCCGTGTGCTGGGTTTGTTGTTGATCTTGCTGACGGTGGG
>CAZHDP010000395.1:0-3506 GCA_964531605.1 uncultured Burkholderiaceae bacterium
GTCAAAGGTGTCACGTGTGGTGAACGCCGTTTGCAGTGCCCCCAGCGCATAGATCACCGGCTCGGCCAAGTGCAGCGCATAGGGCGAAGGCTCCATGCCGCGTGACGTGCGTAAGAACAGCTCATCTTTCAGCACTGCGCGCAAACGCTTGAGGGCGTTGCTGACCGCTGGTTGCGTCAACCCCAGTTTCTCCGCCGAGATGGACACGCTGCGGTCCACCAGCAATTGATTGAAGACAACCAGCAGATTCAGGTCAATTTCACGCAGGTCCATATGCCCCCTTTATTCACAGCGGTGATTTTATCTATCGATTTCACTTTATCGACTTATATGACTCATGTCTTCAAAATCGCTGCAAACAGGAGACAAAGGCTCAGGCCTGCAAACCATGGAACTCGTCGTAGAACCCCTCAATGTGCGTCTGAACGTGGACAGCGGAAGCAATCTGCTGGACGTGCTCAGGGCCAACCAATTGCCCATCTCCTACAGTTGCATGTCGGGGCGCTGCGGCACCTGCCGTTGCCGCGTGGTGTCGGGCCAAGTACGCGACGGCGGTCCGCAAGCTGGGCGGCCCCAGGCGGGCAAGGACGATTACGTGCTGGCCTGCCAGGCCGTGCTGACCGACAACTGCACCATCGAATTGCCTGAGGTGGACGAGGTCGTGGTGCACACCGCACGCATTGTGAAGGGCACGGTCACCGCCATAGAAGCGGCCACGCATGACATCCGCCGCATCCGCGTCAAATTGGCCAAGCCGATTGAATTCAGCGCCGGGCAGTATTCCACCGTGCAATTCACGCCCGAACACATCCGCCCCTATTCCATGGCCGGTTTGCCGGATGACGACGAGTGGGAATTCCAGATTCGCCGAGTGCCCGATGGCCGGGTCACGGCCTTCGTTTTTGATGAGCTGAAAGTGGGCGCGGCGTTGCGCATCAGTGGACCCTTGGGCACGGCCTACCTGCGGCAAAAGCACACTGGCCCCATGCTCTGCGTGGGCGGCGGTACAGGCCTGGCGCCGGTGCTGTCCATTGTGCGGGGTGCTTTAGCGACAGGCATGACCAACCCTATTCATCTCTACTTTGGCGTGCGCAGTGCCGAAGACGTCTACGACGCCGACCGCCTGCAAGCCTTGGCCGCTACAAACCCGAATGTGAAAGTCCACATCGTCGTGGCCACCGGTGCGGCCGGTGCCGGTCAACGCAGTGGACTGGTCACTGACGCCATTGAAAAAGACCTGGGTCAGCTGGCCGGTTGGCGCGCTTACCTGTGCGGCGCACCGGCCATGGTCGATGCGTTGAACCTGCTCGTGACCCGCATGGGCGTGGAGCCCGGTCACGTCCATGCTGACGCTTTTTACCCCAGCGGTGTTTGACAATCAAAGGAGACAAGCAATGAGTGACACCCCTACCGTGTTCCCTGAAAGCCCTGCGTGGCCGGAAGAGGGAAACAGCCGTGTGCCCTTTTGGGCCTACACCCGTGAGGATCTATACAAAAAGGAACTGAACCGCCTGTTCTACAACGACCATTGGTGCTACGTAGGCCTAGACGCTGAAATTCCCAACACGGGTGATTTCAAGCGCACCGTTATAGGTGAGCGCTCGGTGCTGATGGTGCGCGACAAGGATGGCTCGATCCATGTCGTCGAGAACGTCTGCGCACACCGTGGCATGGCTTTTTGCCGGGAACGGCACGGCAACCGCGAGAGCCTGACCTGCCCTTACCACCAGTGGAACTACTCGCTGTCTGGCGACTTGCAGGGTGTCCCGTTCAGGCGCGGCGTCAAGCAAGACGGCAAGGTCAACGGCGGCATGCCGGCGGACTTCAAACCGTCCGACCATAACCTCACCAAACTCAAGGTGGCTACGCGCGGCGGCGTGGTGTTCGCCTCGTTCGACCACGACGTGGAGTCGTTGGAGGACTTCCTCGGGCCCGTGATGCTTGGCTACTTTGACCGCCTGTTTAACGGCCGCAAACTCAAAATCCTAGGCTACAACCGCCAACGCATTCCAGGTAACTGGAAGCTGATGCAAGAGAACATCAAAGACCCGTACCACCCGGGGCTGCTGCACACCTGGTTCGTCACTTTCGGGCTCTGGCGAGCCGATAACAAGTCGCAGCTGCTGATGGATGCACACCACCGCCATGCGGCCATGGTGTCCACGCGCGGCACCGCTGGCAAGGCTGCCGACAAAGCCGCCGACGTGACGCAGGTCTCGAGCTTCAAGGCCAACATGGCGCTGAACGACCCGCGCTTCCTGGACATCGTGCAAGAGGACTGGTGGGCAGGCCCGTCGCCGGGCCGTCCCAAGGCGGGCGACGCCCCCTCAGGGGGCAGTGAGGACACGCCAGTGCCGAGCGTGGGGGCATCGATTCCAACGGCTGTGATGATGACCGTCTTCCCAAGTGTCATCTTCCAACAGCAGGTCAACAGCGTGTCCACGCGCCATATTCAGCCTGACGGCCATGGTGCCTTCGACTTTGTTTGGACCCACTTCGGTTTCGAGGATGACACCGAGGAGATGACGCAGCGCCGCCTGCGCCAAGCCAACCTGTTTGGCCCGGCAGGATTCGTCTCAGCCGACGATGGCGAAGTCATCGAATGGTCGCAGGAGGGCTTCGAGACCAAACCCGCGCACCGCGCGCTTGTCGAGCTCGGCGGCCGCGACGTTGGCGACACAGACCACATGGTCACAGAGACGCTGATCCGCGGCATGTACGAATACTGGCGCAAAGTGATGGGGGAAAAATGATGGACTTTCAGAGCTACTTCGACCTGACCCAGCTGTACGGCAACTACGCCTCAGCCGTTGACGCAGCCGACTGGGATGCTTGGCCTGAGTTCTTTATTGACGATTGCGTGTACAAGCTACAGCCGCGAGAAAACCACGAACGCGGGTTCCCCTTGTCGACGCTGGCCTTCGACAGCAAGGGCATGCTCAAAGACCGCGTCTATGGCATCAAAGAAACGCTGTTCCACGACCCTTATTACCAGCGCCATGTGGTCGGCACGCCAGTCGTGCGCCAGGTAGACGCAGACGGTCGCATCCATGCAGAAGCCAACTACGCGGTGTTCCGCACGCGCCTGTCCAAGGAATCGACCGTGTTTAACGTCGGCCGCACGCTGGACGAGGTGGTGCGCACGCCACAGGGCCTGAAGTTCGCCTCCCGCCTTGTCATCTACGACAGCGAGATGATTCCCAACTCGTTGATTTACCCCATCTGAGGAACCATCATGAACACAAACTGGATCGATGCTGCCGCGCAGGCCGATGTGCCGCAGGACGACGTCATTGGCCTGGACGTTGCGGGCCGCGACATTGCGCTGTATGGCGTGGACGGCGAAGTCTTCGCCACCGACAACATTTGCACGCACGGCCACGCACGGCTTTGTGATGGTTTTCTGGACGGCTTTGAGATCGAATGCCCATTGCACCAGGGCAAATTCGATGTGCGCTCGGGCCAACCGACCTGTGCGCCAGTGACCCAAACGCTGCGCAGTTACC
>CAZHDP010000396.1:0-3500 GCA_964531605.1 uncultured Burkholderiaceae bacterium
CGTGCACCGCAACGTGGCCAATGTGGTGGTGCATTCTGATTTGAACGCGCTCTCGACCATCCAGTTTGCGGTAGAACATTTGAAGGTCAAACACATCATCGTGGTGGGTCACTACGGCTGTGCCGGTGTGCGCGCTGCGCTGCAGGGCCTGCGCATAGGCTTGGCGGACAACTGGTTGCGCCACATCCAGGACGTGCGCCTGCGGCACCGCAAGCGCTTGGAATACCTGCCCATGGCGCAGCAAGAAAACATCCTCTGCGAAATGAACGTCATCGAGCAGGTGGGCAACGTGGCGCAGTCCACGGTGCTGCAAGACGCTTGGGCACGGGGTCAACCCGTCACGGTGCATGGTTGGGTTTACGGCTTGCAAGACGGCCTGGCCAAAGACCTGAACGTCAGCATGGACCGCCCTGAAGTGATCGTGGATGTCTTCAGCGCAGCACTCAAACGGTATCCCCACGAAGGCAAAGAAGCCCCTGCTTCGGGCAACGTGTCGGCGAGCTGATCGCGCGGCGGTGTGAAAGGTCAGAACCCGTGTTTCCGCAAAAACTGGATTCACCGCTGGCCTATGACATTGCCAAGGCGATGATGGATGGCTTCAACCGACATTACCGCCTGTTCCGCACGGAATCTGCCCGCGCCAAACACCGTTTTGAAACCCAGGACTGGCATGGCCAGCAGCGCGCCCAGCGCGAGCGCATTGAGTTTTACGACCTGCGAGTCAAAGAGTGCTCGGCCCGCCTGGAAAAAGAATTCAAAGCGGGTGAACAAGCCATGGACGTGTGGCAGCAGGTCAAGCTGCACTACATTGGCCTGTTGGTCGATCACCACCAACCTGAGTTGGCCGAAACGTTTTTCAATTCGGTCACGACAAAAATCCTGCACCGAAGCTACTTCCACAACAATTTCATTTTTGTGCGACCAGCGGTCAGCACCGAATACATCGAAGGCGATGGGGCTGACCGGGCTTTTGGTGTCCGGCCCACCTACATCGCCTACTACCCGCAACGCGACACCTTGCGCGAGACCATCGCCCAGATGATCCAAGGGTTTGGTCTGCAGTGCCCATTTGAAGACCTGGACCGTGACGTGCGCAATGTGCACCGCGTGGTTGCAGAACGCCTGAGCAAGATCAAGCTGCGGGCCAACTTCCAAGTGCAGGTGTTGGCCAGCCTGTTCTTTCGCAACAAGGGCGCCTACGTGGTGGGCAAACTCATCAATGGTTTTTTAGAGATCCCGTTTTCTTTGCCCATCCTGCACAACGCGCAAGGGCAATTGGTGATTGATGCCGCCTTGTTTGGCGAGGATGACCTGCTGGGCCTGTTCAGTTTTGCGCGGGCTTACTTCATGGTGGACATGGAGATCCCTTCCGCCTACGTGCAGTTTTTGCGGGGACTGATGCCGCGCAAGCCGCGCAACGAGTTGTACAACGCGTTGGGCTTGGCCAAGCAGGGCAAGACCTTGTTTTACCGCGATTTTTTGCACCACCTGCGCCACTCGACCGATGCGTTTCGCATCGCGCCGGGCATCAAGGGCATGGTGATGCTGGTGTTCGACCTGCCGTCGTTTCCGTACGTGTTCAAGGTCATCAAAGACTTCTACCCGGTCCAAAAAGAGACCACACGCGAGATCATCAAAAGCAAGTACCAGCTCGTCAAAACACACGACCGCGTGGGCCGCATGGCCGACACGCTGGAATACAGCGAAGTGGCCTTTCCCCTCTCGCGCTTCACGCAGGAGTTGGTCGATGAGTTGCGCCGCTTCGCCCCCAGCCAGTTGGAAATCTCTGACCGCGATGGCGATGGCCAGACCGAACTGATCCTCAAGCACGTGTACATCGAGCGCCGCATGATCCCGCTCAACCTCTACCTGCAAGAGGCCTTTGACGCAGGTGATGACCCGCAAGCCAAGCAGCAGCTGGAACGCAGCGTCACCGAATACGGCAATGCGATCAAAGACCTGGTGGCTGCCAACATTTTCCCGGGCGATATGCTGTGGAAAAACTTTGGCGTCACCCGCTACGGCAAGGTCGTGTTTTACGACTACGACGAGATCGAATACATCACCGACTGCAACTTCCGCCGCGTGCCAACCCCACGCACCGAAGAAGAAGAGATGTCGGGTGAAATCTGGTACCGCGTGGGTCCTAAAGATGTCTTCCCAGAAACTTTTGGCCCCTTTTTGCTGGGCAACCCGGCCGTGCGCGAGGTGTTCATGAAACACCACGCCGACCTGCTCGATGCCGAGTTTTGGCAGACGCACCAACAGCGCATCGCTCAAGGGCACGTGCACGACGTGTTCCCCTATGAGCGCGAGAAGCGATTTTTCAGTTGAGCTTTGCCTTTCTTGTTGACCCCTCTTTTTTTGAACCTGAAGGAACCCCCTCATGAGCGAATCCATCGTCATCACCAGCGCAGTCCGCACCCCCATGGGTGGCTTTCAGGGCGACTTTGCCAGCCTGGCTGCCCACGATCTGGGCGGCGCAGCGATCAAAGCGGCTGTTGAGCGCGCGGGCATCAGCCCAGACCTCGTGACTGAAGTGCTGTTTGGCAACTGCCTGATGGCGGGGCAGGGCCAAGCCCCGGCGCGACAAGCTGCGTTCAAGGGCGGCTTGCCCCAAAGTGCTGGCGCAGTGACGCTGTCCAAAATGTGTGGTTCGGGCATGCGCGCGGCGATGTTCGCGCACGACATGCTGATCGCTGGCAGCCATGATGTGCTGGTGGCCGGTGGCATGGAAAGCATGACCAACGCGCCGCACTTGCTGCTCAAAGGGCGCAGCGGCATCCGCATTGGACATGACCGCGTGATGGACCACATGATGCTCGACGGCCTGGAAGACGCCTACGAGCCAGGCCGCTCGATGGGCACGTTTGGCGAAGACTGTGCGGCCAAGTACAGCTTCACCCGCGAGCAACAAGACGCCTTCGCGATGGCCAGCGTGCAGCGCGCCCAAAACGCCACCACCTCGGGCGCCTTCCAAGCCGAGATCACCCCGGTGACCGTCAAGACCCGTGCTGGCGAGGTCAGCGTGTCGGTGGACGAAGGCCCTGGCAAGATCAAGATCGACAAAATCCCCACGCTGAAAGCGGCCTTCAAAAAAGACGGCACGATCACCGCAGCCAGCAGTTCCAGCATCAACGATGGTGCTGCCGCCATGGTGATGATGCGGGCCTCCACCGCTGCCCAGTTGGGTAGCCAACCTCTGGCCCGCATCGTGGCCCATGCCACGCACGCGCAAGCGCCCAATTGGTTTGCCACTGCGCCTGTCGGTGCTGTGCAAAAGCTGCTGGCCAAAGCGGGCTGGTCGGTGGGCGATGTGGATTTGTGGGAAGTGAACGAAGCCTTTGCCGTGGTCCCGATGGCGCTGATGGCCGATCTGAAGGTGTCACATGACATCGTCAACGTCAACGGTGGGGCTTGTGCGCTGGGTCACCCCATTGGGGCGAGTGGCGCGCGCATCATGGTCACGCTGATCCATGCGCTCAAAGCGCGTGGTCTCA
>CAZHDP010000397.1:0-3492 GCA_964531605.1 uncultured Burkholderiaceae bacterium
CACCAATACCTATTACTTCGCGCGCCTGATGCGATCCAACACGCCAGAAGACCAGGCCGTCATGGACCGCGTGGGCGTCGTATTCCCCAACCAGGCGTCCTGGGGCACCCACGTCAACATCGCCGGCGGTGCGGTCGCCAAGAACGCCAAGAACCCGGCCAATGCCGTCAAGTTCCTGGAATACCTGTCCAGCGCCTCTGCACAAGACCACTTTGCCAACGGCAACAACGAATGGCCCGCGGCTGTCGGCGTCAAGATCCGCAACCCGGCCCTGCAAGCCATGTCGGGCGGTAGCTTCAAGAGCGAAACGATTCCGATCAGCGTGGTCGGCATGAACCAGGTCAAGGTACAGCAAATGCTGGACCGCGTCGGCTTCAAGTAAAGAACCACCCGTCGGTGACCCGTCCTGAATTGCGTTGACACCTTGGACGGTTAAATAGTCCGGTATTGTCCGGCCAGTGACGCCCGATGCACCGCATCGGGCGTTTGCATTTTCAGCGACAGATGCACTCTCTCGCCGTTATAGATCTGTACCGACTCTTTGACCATCTGTCTTGCTTGATGCAGATCAACCGGACGCTGCAGCAAGAATTCGGTCTTGAGAATGCCATTGACCCGCTCGGCCAACGCATTCTGGTAGCAGTCATAGCCGTCCGTCATCGAGCAAGTCACTCCATGGCGTAGATGCAGTTCCTGATAATGGGTGGAGCAATACTGGATGCCCCGATCCGAGTGATGCACCAGCTGCTGACACGTTTGCCGCCCCCGCAGCGCGTTCTTCATCGCCTGCGCCACCTCTTCGGTCTGTAAGCTCGCATGTACATGCCAGCCCACGATCTTGCGTGAGTAGGCATCCGTCACTAAGCTCAGATAGACAAACTTGCCTGCCGTGGGCAGATAGGTAATGTCGGCTACCCAGACTTGCTCGCTGCCAGTGATGCGGACTTGGTCTGGCCCGGCCTTGAGCAGGTTTGGGTGACGTCTGAAGCGATGATGGCTGTCAGTGGTCTTGTGATACGCCCGCCTCACTGGCACCAGCATGCGCGCGTTGCGCAGCACGTCGAACATCGCATCTCGACCCAGTGCGGTACCTTCGCGCCGCAGCGGTTCACGCAGCATGCAGTGCAACTTGCGTGTGCCCACCCTTGGTTGGCGCATACGCTCTTGCTTGACCAGTCTCACCACTGTCTGCGCCTGCTGCACGCGCTGCGCCTGGCGGCTTCTGCCCTGGTAATACGCTTGTCGGCTCATGCCTATGTGCTGGCAAGCCCTGCTAGTGCTCAACCCCGCGACGAGGTTTTGCTCGAGGACTTGCCCAAAGGCTTTTTTACAACGCGCACACCATAGTCTTTCTTCAGCACGTCCAGCACAGCCTCAAACAGTTGCGCCTTCTCCTGCGCTTGCTTGAGTTGTACTTGCAGTGCCTTGATCTGCTGCTCTGGCGTGAGCGGGGTTGGCGTCTTGTCGATGGGCATAGCGGCCAATGATGCCGCAACGCCCCAGCCTTGGCGGCCATGCTTGCGCAGCCATGTCAGCACTGTCGATCGGCCTTGAATCCCGTACTGCGCTTGCGCCTGTTTGTACGTCAACTCGCCTTTTTCTACCTGCTCTACCACCGACAGCTTAAAAGCTAACGTGTAGTCGCTTTGCGTCCTCTTGATCCTCGATTCCATGCCTCTTGCCCTTTTTGAAAAGGCCCAGGTGTCAACGCAGGGCAGGACGGGTCATACCCATAAAAAAAGCCACCCGAGGGTGGCTTTTTCGTGGGTGGCGGTAAACGCCTGGCAAGCGCCTTATTCCAGCTTGAAGACGAACTCTTGCGTGGCAAGAATTTCGCCTGCGCCAGCGCCTGTGCACTTGTACTGCATCATGGCGGCCTTGACGGCAGCGTGGAACACGCGGGGACCGGACAGGATCGCCACGTCGCGCACGGCGCCGTCACGGATCGTAGCCTGGGCCTTCACGATACCTTCCGTACCGTCCTGCGTTGCCTTGCGGGGCATTTCAGGTGCGACTTGCGTTGGGCAAGCCACCCGGATGTCCGAGCGGTTGGGCGCAGGTGCCGGTGGTGCGGGCGGTGGTGGCGGCGCAATGGTCGGCTGCACCGGAGGGGGTGCGGGTGTCGACACAATGGCGGGCGCGTTGGTCACCGGGGGTGCAACCTCAGGCGGTGGCACAAACGGTGGTGGGGGTGCCTCGACCTTGGGCGCCTCTGGCGGCTTGATTTCCTTGGGCGGTGGCGGGGGTGGTGGCGGAATGATGACTTCCTGGATCACCACAGCCTCAAGAGGCTTCTTGATCACTTTCAGTGCATCATGGGCCGTACCGGAGATCAATCCCCACAGCAACAGGATGTGCAAGCCAATAACAATGGCAATGCCCTTGTAGCGCTTGGACGGGTCCTTGGGCCGGTAAACCGGGTGCAGGCCGAGCGTATTCGTGTTCATATTCATTGGACGAACTGCTCACTTCCGATCACCGCCATCTTCGTCAGGCCCTTGCGCTTGGAAGCGGACAGGACGTTGGCGAACACTGCATAGGACGATGACTTGTTGGGCCGGATGTGCACTTCAGGCTGCGAAGCCTGTTGTGCAGCGGTTTCCATGTTGACTTCCAGTTCAGCGCCGGATACCGGCAGACCCTGCCAGTAGACGATGCTGTTCTCGTCGATGTCGATCTGGACCTTTTCAGGCTTCAGGTTGTTGCTGGGGGGCGCACCCACCGGCATGTCCAGGTTGACCGCGTGTAGCTGGATGGGGATGGTGATGATCAACATCACCAACAGCACCAACATCACGTCAATCAAGGGCGTGGTGTTGATGTCCATCAGCACTTCAGGATCGCCCGAGGAGCTTCCTACATTCATAGACATATTGCTATTCCTCCTGGCGTGGGATCAACCGCCCAATGGTGGCGGTTCGGTGATGAACGCCACTTTGACGATGCCGGCACGCTGGCATGCATAAAGAATCTTGCCAACACCTTCGTATCGGGAAGCCAAGTCGCCGCGAATCTGCACTTCAGGCTGCGGTTTGACGGTCGAAACCTTCTTGAGCTTTTCGACCAAGGCGTCCACATTGGCGACCTTCTGGTCATACCAGAAGATGCCGCCGGCGGTGTCGACCGAGATGATGATGTTTTCTGGTTTGGTTTCCCGCACTTCCACCCGTTCTTTGGGCAGGGTGACAGGAATCGAGGTTGTGACGACGGGAATGGTGATCAAGAAAATGATCAACATCACCAGCATCACGTCCACCAGAGGTGTCGTGTTAATGGCTGATATGACGGCATCATCTTCGCCGTCAATACTGCCAACGTTCATGGACATAGAGCTAACTTTCTGCGCGTTTACCGCACGTGCTTAGCTCTTGGAAGCCGAACCCAACAAGACGGAGTGCAGATCGCTGCCGAAGCCGCGGACGTCGTCCATGACACCCTTGTTGCGGGCGATCAGGTAGTTGTAGGCCAACACGGCAGGAACGGCAACCGCCA
>CAZHDP010000398.1:0-3492 GCA_964531605.1 uncultured Burkholderiaceae bacterium
ACCCGGCTTGGCTCGCTGGCTGTTTGACTACGGGCGCATGGCTGTACAGGTGTTTCTGGTGGTCGGTGGCTACCTTGCCGCCAGATCATTGACGGGGCCGTCAGAGACTTGGCGTATGCCAATCCAAACCACCGCTAAGCGATTTGTTAGGCTGACAGGCCCTTACTTGGTTGCCCTGGCACTCGCGGTGGTCTTCGCGGCCATGGCAAGACAAACGCTTCAGGACCCGTTTGTACCCGCAGCACCGACCTGGTCACAATGGTTTGCGCACATGGCGCTGCTGCAAGGACTGCTGCATGTGGACGGACTGTCTGCAGGGGTCTGGTATGTGGCCATCGATTTCCAACTCTATGCCAGCTTGACATGGCTGCTCTGGGCCTCGCATGGCAGGCGCTGGCTACAGGGGTTGGTGGCGTTGACACTCACGTTGTCGTCACTGCTGGTGTTCAACACCGACCCTGCTTGGGACAACACCGCACTGTATTTTTGGGGCGCTTACGGCCTGGGAACCTGGGCATGGTGGGGCAGCGGCCAAACCACCCCGTGGAGCCACAAGGCGGCATGGTACGTGGTGGTATTGACCAGCATCGTCACACTGGCACTGGCTTTCAAAATGCGCCTCGGTCTGGCGTTGTGCACTGGCGTGTCGCTTTGGCTGTGGGGACATCGCCGTGTTGCGTTACCCGGATGGTGCGATCGCATGGCGAGTTACCTGAGTCAACGCTCCTATGCGCTGTTTTTGATGCATTTCCCTGTGCTGTTGTTGGTCAATGCCTTGTTTGCAAGCCTCCCAGAAGCGCTGGCATCCATGGGCTTGCTCTGGGTGATGATCGGATGGGGCATCAGCATGGTGTGTGCAGAATGGCTCTACCGTTGTGTAGAAGTGCCACTGTCTCGCCCCCGTTGACTTGAATTCGGGTTATCGAGGCATTGAAATGCATGACCCTCATTGCACAATGGTCTGATGCAGCCTACAGAAACCCTCGATAACGGGTCTTGCGCCCTCGACACCGTTGACTGTGTCGGCATTGTGGTGAACCTTTCAAATGATGACGATGCCACGCTAACGCGCACCTGCCTGCAGGCGGCCTTGGAAAACCTGGGTTTGAGTGACATTGCCCAGTGGAACAGGCAGAGCGACACCCTGCAGGTTTGCCTGAACCGCGCAGCCTTTGCGCAATGGACACCTGGGTTTGACACGCTGGACCTGTGCCAACGCGCTCGGTTGAACACCCGTGCGAACTCAGCAGATTTGCAACGCGAAATCTGGATTGCGATGCTGGCCAGTCCCGTCCCGCTGAGGTTCCCCTCTGGCACCGAAGTCACGTCGGCCATCAGCGTGCGGCAGTTCATGGTGGAAGCGGCACGCAAAACCTCGATGGATTTTCAAACCAACGATGCCAAGCGCCCTGAAGATTGCTGGGTGTACCACGAAGACACCGGCTTCATCATTCGCCAGGGATCAGACTTGATTGACGCGCTCACGCGCGCGACCCAGCCCGAAGAATCTGGGTCGTTGTATTCTTTTTCGTGCTATCGGGCCACCGAGTACGTCATCCTGCTGGGCATTGCCCAAGAAGCCCAACGGTCTAACCCTGCGCTGCTGGCTGATCTGCAAACCCAATGGCAAACCCGTGCGGTCATGTCAGGCCGGTTCCACGATGTGTTTCTGCAAGAGTATGGGTCGGCGGAAAGGCCGTTGCCCATTACTTCTTACATTCCAGGAGACCGTGTGTGGTTCAAAAACCCAGACGACCCCTCCTCTGACGTGGCAGGGTACGAGGGTTCTTGGGTGATTTACCTGGGCAATGGCGAGTTTCCAAATTTTTGGCAACACAGCAAACCCTTCACACTGAAAACCAAATGCGTTGAGATCTACCACTGGCGTGATGCGCTTTACCACGATGCCAGCGGCGAGCCCCAAATTGACGAATCCATCGTGGAGGCTCGGGTCAAGACCACCCTGTCCAGCGAAGAGGCAACCCAGGCGGTGTTTGATCGGATGTTTCGTCTGCGCGATCCTCAAGGCGTGTATGCCGATGGGGGCTGCATGGACACCACCCGAGAGGCCCCACGTTGGGTCGGGCCTGTGAGCTGCGACATTGTGCTGCCCGGCATGTACTGAGCATGGCCGGAAGTTTGTTTGTGCTGACATTGTTCCATCAAATGTCCTATTGACAGAACAATAGAACGCTTCGTAAGATGGTTGGCATGACGCCAGCCTTGCCTCTGCCGAAGTACCACCAAATCTATTTGGTGCTGCGCGAGCAATTGCAGGAAGGCCATTTTGCCCAGGGCTTGCCGGGCGAGATGCACCTCATGCAGCAATTTGGTGTTGCCCGGGTGACCGTCAGGCGTGCGCTGGAAATGCTGGCTACTGAGGGCCTCATTTCAAGAGAGCCTGGCCGCGGAACCCGTCCCGTGACACCGGTCAAACAAGCCAGCGACCCTCGCTCACCAGAGATCACTCGTCAAGCGAAATTGACGGGCTTGCTTGAAAACCTGGTCAGCATGGGCTTACAGACCCGCGTCAAGGTGCTGGCCGTTGAAACGGTCATGGCCTCAGAAGCAGTGGCCACAGCCTTACAACTTCACCTTGGGGACCCCGTTCAAAAGGCAGTGCGTGTGCGCAGCACCCGACAAGGGCCGTTGTCCCACATCACGACCTATGTACCCCAGGCCATCGGCTGTAAATTCGGACGGCGCGAACTGGGTCAAAAGCCCATTTTGGTGTTGCTTGAAGAGGCTGGGGTGAAAGTCGGCCGTGCGCGCCAATCGATTTCAGCCCGTTTGGCCGATGCGGTGGTAGCCCAGCACTTGGATGTGGCTGTGGGCTCGGCCCTGCTGGCCGTTCGCCGCCTCATTTTGGACGAGCAAGACCGCCCCATCCAATGGTTGCACGGGCTGTACCGCCCTGACCGTTACGAATACGAAATGCAACTGTCCCGCGTGGGCGACATCGACGCCAAAGTGTGGGTCAGCCAGGATTTGACTGCCCATTTTCATTGACCACTGCAAGGAGCCTCCATGACCCACGTTTCACGCGCCCGTCGCGCCTTCATGACACAGTCAGCTGCGGCGGCTTCGGCCCTCGCCTTCCCCCTGGTCGCGGGCGCTCAGCCCAAAACCATCAAGGTAGGCGTTTTGCACCCGGTGACAGGTGCCCTCGCCTATTCAGGCCAGCAGTGCCGCGAAGGCGCGTTGATGGCGATCGAAGACATCAACAAAGCTGGGGGCATCAAAGCATTGGGTGGTGCCAAGCTGGAAGCACTGTTGGCCGATGCGCAGTCGCAGCCTCAAGCAGGCGCAGCCGAGATCGAGAAATTGAACGAGGCGGGGGTGTCCGCTGTGGTCGGTGCCTTTGCGTCCGCCATCTGCCTGGCCACCACCCAAGCGGCGGCCAAACACAACCTGCCCCACATCGTGGACGTGGGCGTGGCCGACCAAATCGTGGAGCGGGGTTTGAAAAACACCTTCCGCTTCGGGCCTGGC
>CAZHDP010000399.1:0-3488 GCA_964531605.1 uncultured Burkholderiaceae bacterium
TGGCCGACTTGAAAGTGCCGAAACCCACGAGCTGGACGGCATCGCCCTTCTTGACGGCGGTTTGGATGGTCTCGATCAAGGTGTCGAGCACGGCGCTAGCAGCGGCCTTGGTCAAGGCATTCTTGGTGGCCAGGATTTCAACGAGTTCAGCGCGGTTCATGATGTTTGAGTGCGAACTTGCGTGTGCAAGTTCATTGTTGAACAAGCCTGCGTTATAGCCGATGCCGCATAGTGCCTTGAGTGCTCAATCTGACTACCCAAGTCGGTCCGCTGGATTGGGTGAAGGCCAGCCCGAGCAGGGCTGCTGGGGGCTGGGTGAGGGATTTGTTGGGGCGTGACTGGTATGGTGAAGGTTTTGTTGGGTTCGTTGCTTGCAACGTAGGTGAGCGTTTTGTTGTGCCACTGGGCAGTTCTTGTGCCGGTAGGGCCCTGCATAGAATGAGCACCCTATGTTCAATGAAATCCGCGCTCTCGATGAGCAGATCTCCCAACTCCGCTCACGCCGGGAAGAGCTGTTCAAAGTCCAGAAGACCGAGGCGATCAGTCTCGTACGATCCCTGGTAAATCAGTTTCAGCTGACCCCTGCCCAGGTGAATCTCAGTTCGCTGAGTCGCAGCCAGGCGCCTGTGAAATTGAAGCGTCCAACGACCTTCTACGATCCAAACCGTGGGTTCTCGTGGGACGGTACCCTTTCCGGCAAGGGGCGCAAGCCAGAATGGATCAAAGCTGCGATCGAGGACGGTACGATCGAGTTTTTCCGAGTGAATGTTCAGCGCGCGGCTTGAGTCTGCAGGGTTCTGGACTACTACTCCCTTGCCACAGGAACCTCGTCCCAACATATGACGTATTTGGGGGGGCGACGCTCGTGCCGCATCGCCCATGCCTTTCTGTAGCTCGCGACACCCATAGTTGCAAGATGCACAGTACCTTTGCCATGCCGGTTGAGGATCCCATCAGTCACTGACGTCAAAGGCACGCGGTCTCTGCCGGTTACGACCTCTGTAAATGAGCACCTTGAGGTTGGCTTTGCGCTCCGTGGACTTGGAGATCATCTGGACAGATGGCGATGGGTTGCGCGGCGTATTTTCCGATTCAAATGCATCATGGTCTGTCCATCGGACGCCTTGCTTAAATCAGGCGATACGCCCCGTCGGTATCGACGGCCAGCTTTTGAGTCTCAATCAGCTTCTTGATCGATGCCCCGATGGAGCCCCGCGGCAAGCCGCTGAGCGCAGCCAACTCGGCATGCCCGACGGCCTTGGCCTTCTTGCCCAGCAACTTCCGAAACGCTGTGTGCAGTCGCTCTGTATTGCTCAACTTGGAACTGGCCGACGTCGTGCCCTTGGACTTCTTTGCAGTCGTCTTGCCTGTCTTGGGCTTGGCAGCCAGCATCTCCACCACCTGGGCGTCTTCAACCTGCTCGACAACCGGCACGTCCAGCGATCGGGCAAGCCGTCGCCGGCGATTGGCCGAGGGCAAGGCGGGCAGCACGGGGAGTTCTGCCTGGGCCTTTTGGGCTGCATCCAGATAGATAGCTTTGAGTTGCTGTTCCAGCGAGTTGATCTCGTGCACCAGGCGTGCGACTTGTCGCATCTGTTGGTACGCAGCATCGACTTGCGGGCCGAAGGGTTGCAAAGCCATTTGGTCCATCAATGCTTGCGAATGAGCTTGCAATTCCTGCCGCAGTGCTTGAGCCGCTTCATGGACGGCTGATCCGGCTGTTTGAAGGTGCGACAAAGTCTGGGAAGCAATCGACATGGTGGTGCCCGGATGTGAACGAAGTGGTCAAATATTAACCCCACTCGTCGAGTATTCAGTCCATCGGTTTGTTCACGGTCTCACCGATTGCCGAGCGCTTTCTGCGGCAGTTCTTCGCTATCCTCCCCTCACCGCTCAGTGCCGTTAGAGCACATGAGCAGTGAGGGAGAGAACATGGGAAGAACCAGAAAGAACGATAGCGTCATCGTCCTGATCGTCGAGTTGTGTGCCGAACTGCCTTGGTGGGTCAGCTTGGTATTGGGTGCCGCTCTGTATTTTGTCTTTGGACACCTGAGGCAAGGTGCTCAGGTGATGTTGCAGCCGATCTTTTTCGCCTGCCAGTTGGGCGTGCCTCTGGCTTGCGTCATCGGAGCCATCGTTTCAGCGGTGCGTCGCAGAAAGCGCCGCCAGCATTTTGATCGGGTCGCAGCCAACCCTGAGCAAGACAGCCTTCAGCAAATGAGTTGGCGGGATTTTGAAGTCCTAGTCGGCGAGGCCTTTCGACTCCAAGGCTATGAAGTTGAAGAGAACGGAGGAGGGGGGCCCGACGGCGGCATTGACCTGGTTTTGTGGCAGGGTGGCCAAAAGCACATCGTGCAGTGCAAGCGCTGGAAGACCTACCGCGTCGGCCCCGAAATCGTGCGTGAGCAATACGGCATCATGACGGCCATCGGTGCTGATGGCGCCGTCATCGTGACGTCCGGTCATTTCACGGAAGCCGCCAAACAGTTCGCCCGGAATCTACCCATCCGCCTGATCGATGGGCCTGAATTGCGTCGCCTGATTGCCCAGGTACAGGCCAAGCGATCGCAAACGTCTTCGGCCCAGAAAGTTGGGCAAGCCAAATCGACCACCACGGCCAAAGCACCAAGGTCCACCAAGTTCACGCCCATCGAGCCCGAACTGCTGGTTGAGCCAGGACTTGCAGGCACCCCTGCGATCGCCCCGGAGCCCAGTTGTCCCAGATGCCAACAGACCATGGTTCTGCGGACTGCCAAAATGGGCAGCATGGCGGGCAAGTCGTTCTGGGGATGTTCAACCTTTCCGGCTTGTAGAGGTACCCGTCCTTATCCTGCTTGAGTTGGTGTTGAGCCACTCTCCCTTTCATGAACCGCCAGCATCGTCTTCAAATGGCTCAGCGTCCCAGTGCATCGAGCACTGAATTCAAGAAAACACTGCAATCCTGGAAACGCTCGACCCGATACCATGGCTATGGTGAAGCCACAGCCTACGGTGAGATGCTGGAGACTTGGTTGACTGAGGTCTCAGTCGAAGTTCAGTCGGTGGATCCAGCGACGGCCTTGGCCTTGTACGAGCAGTTCATCGAACTCGACAGCCACTGGTTCGAACACGCTGACGATTCCGGTGGCGCTATTGGTATGGCAATGCAAGCCGCATGCGGTCATTGGCTGCGGGCAGCTGCCGAATGCAGGCTCACCCCGGATCAAGCTGCCACGAAATTGATGGCATTGTTTCAGGCAGACCACTACGGTGGCCGAGAAGACCTGCTCCGCAAGGCGCACTTACTGTTGCCCGAGTCCGGCCTGAGGGCATTGGTGACCCGGTTTGAAAGCCAGATGGATCAAGTGGCCCCAGCCTTGAAATCCGGAGGGCCCAAGGCCACCGAGGTATTCAAGGTCTCAGCGGCCTTGACGCTGCTGTCGGAGGCATTGCATGACCCGGACATCAAGGTGCGAGCTGTCTTTAGTTACAGCCCAGAGCCAAATGCG
>CAZHDP010000400.1:0-3486 GCA_964531605.1 uncultured Burkholderiaceae bacterium
GAAAGGCGATGAAACGTGATTTTCATCAAAGGGGGTTTTTCTTGGATGGGCACAGGCAGGTCGATCAATGCGCCGTTCGCCTTCCGCACATGCCGAAGGCCAACTTGACAGGCTTTCACTTTATCAGCCCTTGAAGCGAAGTTCCATGGACTAAGGTCGGTAAAAGTCCCGACCAAGCGACAGACCATTCAACGACAAGTTGCCCTGTTTTGCATCTGGCTCGCTGCCTACGATAGCCGCCATGGACAACACGCCCTGCCCCACTTCATTCGCTGACTCACCCGAGGCAACTGCCTTGGCGAGCAATGGCGATGTGGCGCCTGAGGGCTTGGCATGCCATCAAGCTTTGCTGTTTCCCATGCACAAGCGGGTCATCACCCAGTACCTGCCCGACGAATCAGGGAAGCAAGTTCTGTTTTTGTTCTATGGCGACCAGGAAATATCGTTTGACGAGCCTGAACTCTTCGCCTTTGGAGAAGCACTGGCCAAGCAATCGCGCTTCATGGCCGGAGCGGCCGTCAGTTGGGGCGAAGGCTATACCTGGCCGCAGATCCAGACACTGCTGATGCAATTGGTGGAAGCCAACATCCTTGAACTGGACGACACAGACGCAGCTACCGCAGCAACGGCCGACCGCTATGAAGGAGCCCGACCCAACCCGTTGCCTGCAGCGCTCACACAAGTAGCCCGGACATGGCAAGACTGCGAAGCCATCACCCAAGAACTGACCGGGCACGCCATTGAACTGGCACACCTGGAGCTGGTCATCCCGATTTTTCGGGTGGCCCACATGGCACTGGACCGAGAAGGTCGGCAAGTGGGTGAAGCAAACGTGTTTCCGTCGGCGTTGCGACTGGACGTGCCCACCCGTTGGCGGGCGTGCATTTACCCTGGCAGTAGGTACCAAGACGACCGTCCCATGAATGTCAGCGCACTCAAAAGCATGCGCGCCCACTGGCCCCAAATGATGGCGGCGTTGCTGCAAGTGCGCGAAGCCTACTTCCAGCGTTTCCCTGCAGCCCGTGCTGGCTGGACGGTAGGAGACGTGGAACGGCTGTCCACTTTGGTACTGGCTGTTCCGACTTACCAGCTGATGAAAGCCCAGGGTCGCGTCGGCAACGGCAACCTGCATCCCGTGCTGTCCAACCTCTTCAGGGTGACAGACGGACTGCGCATGACCACGCACCAGATGCTGTTCGTTCCGGTGGCTGAGGCCACCCGTTCACCGCTGGCCCCCACCAACAGCGAGGAGATCTACGCCTACGCCGAGCGCAACCATGCCTTTGCCTCAGCCCATGGCGTGTGCGCCGGGCCTCAAGCCATGATTGAGGCGTTCCTGGCGGTGCTTTTGGACGGGCAATCTGACCCTTGGGTTGATGTGGCATTGGACACGGAGGTGGCCGAGGCCCTCGGCGACATGGCGCAGGCTTTTGACTACGGCTTAAGGGGCCTGCAAGCCCATGCGGTGGTGTTTTCACTGTGGCCCATGATGACGCGCACTTACGAGCAACTGTTCCAGACCAGCCTCGCTTGGACCGGCACACAGACACCGGCAGTGACCCGTCTGCAAAGTCATCTTCAGGAAAAAATCAACATCCTGAAACACCAAACCCTTCACGCTACCGAGGCTTGGCGCACCAACCGAGAACAGGTGTACGCGGACATCGATGCTCACTGCGCGGCTGGACTGAACATGCCTGAACCAAGCCCGCTGTCCGAGCGCATCCAAGAAGCAATGGCCAGCGACGGTCTTGCGCTGCATCTCCCCATGCAATTGCGAGGGTTGATCTCTGAACATTTGGCAAGCCCACCTGGCGACCCCGGCGTGACCGAATTGGCCCAACAACTGGCGTATTTTTTAAGACAGGCACGTGCGGTCATCCACATCGCAGTCGAGATACAACACCACATCAATTGCTTGCTGGGCAGAAAGCCCGCGCAACGAGCCTTCACAGTGGCAGATGTTGACGTTCACGTGGTGTTGCAAGGTCACGAAGCCCGCCGACTGCCCCATTTGCTCAAGGCCTTGGAAGCCTTGCTGGGCTTCACCGCAACCGTCACACCAGCAGGCGTGCTGGTTACCCCTTACCACCGTGAGCCTCCAACCTGCTCACGGCGACCCGAATTTGCTGACATGGTGTTGGCAGATAACCGTGCATGACGCACACATCCCTCAGGAGATACCCATGAAAATTCAAACAAACGTCCGCGCTGGCGCTGGTCAAAAACGCAAATCCACCGGTGCGGAAACCGAAGTGGCCAGCGTTGAAGTCCCCAGCGTGCCTGTCAGCCGCTGCGCAGGTGTTTGATCACACCAGACCAAGCCTCAAAATGGACACCACGGGGTGTCCATTTTTCATGCATTTCTTTTTCAGACTTCGTACCGTTCGGGCTGTTGGCGCCATCCTGGTGATCAGCTGGGTCACGGCTTGTGCCCCCTTGCAGAACCGAGGGCCCGACACGGACGTTGAGGTGCCTTCAGCCTTCAAAGCACCGACGGCTTCAGACACGGCAACCAACACAGATTCGACGCCCAGCCGCCCAGACTGGTGGCTCATCTACGGTGACCCGACGCTGAACAAGTTGATCGACCAAGCCAACAGAGGCAACAACAACCTGCAAGCTGCTGCGGCCCGAGTCGCCCATGCCAGAGCGCTGGCACGCCAGAGCAACGCATCGGCCGTGCCAACCGTCAGCCTTGGCGCAGGCGTCGCACGCCAGCAAGGCACGTTGGTGAATGCCGCGGGCACTCAGGGCACCTTGGCAACAGCAGGGGTCAGCGCGTCCTATGAAGTGGACGTCTGGGGTCGCCTTGCCAAAAGCGCAGAAGCGGCCAAGTTTGATGTGCGAGCCCAAGAGGCCTTGCGCCAAAGTGCGTTGCTGCTCGTCCAAGCCCAGGTCGCCCAAACTTATTTGGCACTGCGGGCCGTGGACGAAGATGCGACGCTGCAAGCACAAATCCTGCAGACCCGTTTGGAATTGCTGCGCATTCATGAACAGCGGCAAATGCTGGGGTCGTTGTCAGCCGCCCAGTTGGCCACACACCGCCAAGACATAGAGTCCGTGCGCATCGAGTCGGTCAAAACAGAACAGGAACGAAACAACCTGGAAAATGCGCTCGCCGTCCTGTTGGGCGAGGCTCCCTCAGTGTTCCACATACCCAAAACGCCTTGGCACGCCACACTGCCGGGTGTCAGGCCTGGATTGCCAGCCGACGTGCTTGTCCGGCGACCAGACATCGCATCGGCGCAACAAACCCTGATGGGTACCCAACAACGATGGGAGGCCACACGAACCGCCTGGCTACCCAACCTGACACTGACCAGTGCTGGGGGGTTTGCTTCACCTGACCTCAAGGACCTGTTCAACACGTCGATGCAATCGCTGATGTTGGGGGTACTCACCAGCTTGCCCATCTTTGATGGCGGCCGGCGAGAAGCGCAAACCGCGATGGCCGAGGCGGACCGTGCAGCCGCGCTGGCACAT
>CAZHDP010000401.1:0-3464 GCA_964531605.1 uncultured Burkholderiaceae bacterium
CGAAGGCGGCAAGACCGTGGGCTCTGGCGTGGTTGCCAAGATCATTGCTTAAGGATCGTACAGGGGCGTAGCTCAATTGGCAGAGTGTCGGTCTCCAAAACCGAAGGTTGGGGGTTCGATGCCCTCCGCCCCTGCCACCTGAACTGAGCATTCAGGTGGTTTTCAAGCCCACCATCTGTATGGTGGGCTTTTAGCGTCTTAGCGTACCGGAGATTTCTCAAGACGTGCTGCCTTCGGGCGGTTAAATCGGTGCACAGTTCATTCATTGCAGGGATACAGCCACCATGGCGACCACACAAATCGAAACGGTTAGCACCAGTGCCGACAAAGCCAAATTGGCGGGAGCCGGCGCCTTGCTGCTTGCAGGTCTTGTGGCCTTCTACTTCCTGACCAAGCAAGGTCCTTGGGTTCAGTGGGGTGCTTTGCTGGTGGCATTGGCTGCTGCTGTGGTGTTGTTTTTCAATGCTGAGGCCGGTAAGTCTCTCGTGGCTTTTGGTCGCGAGGCTTGGCGTGAAGTGAAGAAGGTGGTTTGGCCAACCAGTAAAGAAGCGATGCAAATGACCGCTTACGTGTTTGGCTTCGTGCTGATCATGGCGTTGTTCCTGTTTTTGACAGACAAAACACTTGAGTGGGTGTTTTATGACCTGATTCTGGGGTGGAAAAAGTAATGACTGACGCTATCGAAACCCTTGGTGCAGACGCTGCTGCCAGCTTGACGGCAACCCCTGCTGTTGAAGCAACCCCTGTGCCTTCCAAGTTTGCTTGGTACGTTGTGCATGCTTATTCGGGCATGGAAAAGGCCGTGGAACGCAACATCCTTGAGCGCATTCAGCGTGCAGGCATGCAGAGCAAGTTTGGCCGTATTTTGGTGCCCACTGAAGAGGTGGTTGAAATCAAGAACGGCCAGCGCAAGACCACTGAGCGTCGTTTTTTCCCAGGCTATGTGCTGGTGGAAATGGAAATGGACGATGACACTTGGCACTTGGTCAAGCACACCAACAAAGTCACGGGCTTTGTGGGTGGCGCGAAAAACCGTCCTGCACCCATTTCTGAGGCAGAAGTCCAGAAAATTGTGAGCCAAATGCAAGAAGGCACGGACAAGCCTCGTCACAAGGTGGAATTCATTGTGGGCGAGCTGGTGCGTGTCAAAGAAGGTCCTTTCACAGACTTCAATGGTTCTGTGGAAGAGGTCAACTACGAAAAGAGCAAGGTTCGCGTGTCGGTCACGATTTTTGGCCGTGCCACACCCGTTGAACTGGAATTCAGTCAGGTCGAAAAAACCTGATCGTTGGGTTTGAATAAATCTGCACAAGTGTTCCGACTCCATGTGTGCAGTGTTGAGAGCGAGTCGTTAACCCCGGGGAGCCTCACCAGTTGAGGCGTTAAAACCCGCAAGGAAAAAAGCATGGCGAAGAAAATCGTTGGCTTTATCAAGCTGCAAGTTCCAGCTGGTAAGGCAAATCCATCCCCACCGATCGGCCCCGCATTGGGTCAACGTGGTCTGAACATCATGGAATTCTGCAAGGCGTTCAACGCCCAGACCCAAGGTGTTGAGCCAGGTTTGCCCCTGCCCGTGGTCATCACGGCGTTTGCAGACAAGAGTTTCACCTTCATCATCAAGACGCCGCCAGCGACGACCTTGATCAAGAAGGCCATCAAGCTGGACAAGGGTTCTTCAACCCCCCACAGCGTGAAGGTTGGCAAGATCACCCGTGCTCAGCTCGAAGAAATCGCCAAGACCAAGATCAAAGACATGAACGCTGCCGACATTGACGCAGCTGTGCGTACCATTGCCGGCTCTGCCCGTTCGATGGGCGTGACGGTGGAGGGTTTGTAAGATGGCCAAGTTGACAAAACGCGAAAAAACCTACGCAGGTAAAGTGGACAGCTTGAAACTGTACGCTCTGGCTGACGCTTTGGGCATTGTTAAAGAGTGTGCAACTGCCAAATTCGATGAGTCCATCGACGTGGCTGTGCAACTTGGCATTGATGCCAAGAAGTCTGACCAAGTGGTTCGTGGCGCGGTGGTGATGCCACACGGCACAGGCAAGACCAAGCGCGTGGCGGTGTTCGCTCAAGGCGCTAAAGCTGAAGAAGCCAAGGCTGCAGGCGCTGACATCGTTGGCATGGACGACTTGGCCGCCATGGTCAAGGCGGGTGACATGCCTTTTGATGTGGTTATCGCTGCCCCTGACGCCATGCGCGTCGTGGGTACGTTGGGTCAAATTTTGGGCCCACGTGGTTTGATGCCTAACCCCAAGGTTGGCACGGTCACTCCTGATGTTGCCACGGCAGTGAAAAACGCCAAAGCGGGTCAAGTTCAGTTCCGCGTTGACAAAGCCGGTATTGTGCATGGCACCATTGGACGTCGCTCTTTCGATACCGACAAGTTGCAAGGCAACTTGGCTGCATTGATTGATGCTTTGAACAAAGCAAAGCCCGCTACCAGCAAGGGCTTGTACCTGCGCAAAGTAGCGGTGTCTTCAACGATGGGTGTGGGCGTTCGTGTGGACACCCAAACCATCGCTGCAGCGTAATTGCAAAAAATTGAACGCCCGTCGCAAGACGGGTGTTCATGTGGTGGGCTGTTCGAATCGCAAGGTTTGAACAGGCCATCCAAGACCGTTGGCGCAGGACGCGAGGCAACTCGGGGAATGCTTAATAAGCCAGCCAACGCAGATGGCGATCCCGCTGCAGATGGAACATGTTCTGTTTCAAAAACAGTTGGTCGCTGCATTATGGCGTGCTGAACAGGTGTTGTTTCGTGAGTCGCACACCTTGAAAGCACATATCAAAGGAGTAGACCTTGAGTCTGAATCGCAGTGAGAAGCAAGCGGTCATTGAAGAAGTGACCAGCCTCGCCGCAAAAGCTCAAACGCTCGTGATGGCGGAATACCGTGGTATCACGGTCGCTGACATGACCAAATTGCGCGTCGACGCACGCAGCAAGGGCGTCAGCCTGATGGTGTTGAAGAACACCTTGGCTCGCCGTGCTGTGGCAGGCAGTGCATTTGAAATTGTCGCCGACCAGATGACCGGCCCGCTGATCTATGGCTTTTCTACCGATGCCATCAACGCCGCGAAAGTGGTGTCTGATTTTGCAAAAACCAATGACAAGTTGGTGATTCGCAGTGGCGCAACCGGTGGCAAAGTTCTGGACGTCAATGGCGTTAAGCAACTGGCAAGCATCCCGCCGAAGGAAGTTCTGTTGGCCCAATTGCTGGGTTTGATGCAGTCTCCCATTTCGCGTACAGCCCGTGTGCTGGCCGCTTTGGCGGAACAGCGTGGCGCAGGTGCACCGGCAGAAGCCGCACCCGCCGAAGCAGCTGCAGCGTAATTGCTGGCAGCACCAACCAATATTGTTAGGAATATCCAAATGGCATTCGATAAAGACGCATTTTTGACCGCTCTGGACAGCATGACGGTTCTGGAACTCAATGACCTGGTGAAGGCCATTGAAGAGA
>CAZHDP010000402.1:0-3459 GCA_964531605.1 uncultured Burkholderiaceae bacterium
AGTTGTGTGCAGCGCTCTCGCCGCCAATGCCGTGACTGTGGGGTGCTGGTGTTTGAGCTCAGCAATTACCGTGCATTGGTGCGCAGGCATGGCAAAGCGGTCGGTGAAGTGGCGTTGATGATGTGCGCCCACTATGTCACGCGGATTGCCAACCAGGGAGACATCACAGCCCGGGTGGGCGATGGCACCTTCGCGTTGGTCACAGAGGGCTTGGTCACCAAGGAGCAGATGCAGAATTTGGGTGTTGTGCTGTTGGCCAAAACGTACCGCACCAGCGACATGCTGCCACCGGGGGCGAAGTTACAGTTCAGAATTGCGGCCTGTTTAGTGGACGGGCGCTATGCCACCGCCGAGCTGGCCTTCGAGCGGCTGCTGGCACAGGTTCAATCGAGCACTGAAGGACGCAGTCGTCCAGTACAAATCATTGACCTCTGATTCCCAGTCCTGACGGCGACTGGCCATGCGCCTCTTTTGCTGCGTTTGCTGGCCGATCCGGGCAAAAAACGGCGACAATCCACGACCTTACAAATAAGATTCGTGTGCCTGCTTCCCACTGTATGTCTGTTTACACTCTAAGACCCGCATCCTTGCGCGATGCCAAAGCCATTTCTGAAATCCACGCCACTGCAGTCCGTGCAGCCTACGAAGGCCTGGTTCCCGACGATCACCTGAAGACCATCACCCCCGATAAGCGCCAGAGCCAGTGGCGTGAAGCCATTGAATACAGCGAGCCACAAATTCATGTGGCCATGGACGGCGACATGATGGTCGGCTTCGTGGGTTTCGACCGCTCTCGTGACAAGGGTACCCGCCCCACGGTGGGTGAGATTTGGGCGATCTACGCACTGCCACGTGTGTGGTCAAAAGGCGTGGGCGTGGCCCTGTGGGACGGTGCCCGCGAGGGCTTGTTGGAAGAGGGTTGCACCGAGGTGACTGTCTGGGTTCCTCTGCGCAACGAGCGAGCGTTGCGCTTCCATGAGTTGGCAGGTTTCAAACGCGAAATGAACACGGCCAAAACCGTACCGGTGGGCAACTTCAAAATTGAAGAGGTTCGTCTGCGCCGTTCGCTTTGATGACCAAATCGGTCTGTGCGTAGGCCACGCATGGCAAGATGAAGTTGTCGGCTTTTTCCTCGGCACTCAAGCCTGGCCAAGCCATGCGGTAGCCGACGCGACCACTGCGCAACTGGCACAGACAGCTTCTGCAAGTGCCGTTGCGGCAAGAACTTTCCATGTGCAGGCCAGCCTGTTCCGCCGCGATCAGCACGGGCAGGTCACTCGGTACCGAGAACGTGGCGTTCTCGGACTCGAGATGGGCTGAAAACGTGGCAACAGAGGGGACTGAGGCGGTCATGGCCCCTCAGTTTACCCAGGCCCATGTAGCCCACAGCCCAAGCTCTACAGGTCAGATGATCAAGACCGGGCGTGTGTCACGCCCCCATCAACCACCAGTGTGGAGCCCACCACGTAGTCACCCGCACGCGAGGCCAGGTAAATGGCTGCGCCTGCCATGTCCTCGGCTTCACCGATGCGTTTGGCAGGGATGCGTTGGGACACCGTGTCGCCGTGGTCGCGCGCGTCTTTGTTCATGTCTGAGGCAAACGCGCCCGGGGCAATGGCACTGACCACGATGTTGTCTTGCACCAAGCGCAAGGCCATGCGACGGGTCATGTGGATCAGGCCTGCCTTGCTTGCCGCGTAAGAGTACGTCTCCAGGGGGTTGACCGACACGCCATCAATGGACGCGATGTTGATCACCTTGGCGGGTCGCTTGCCGCCGTGAGCCGCCACACTTTTGCGCAACAGGCCGGCCATGGCTTGTGTCAGGAAGAAGGGGGCCTTCAGGTTCAAGTCCACCACTTTGTCCCAACCTGACTCTGGGAACTCATCAAAGGGGGCACCCCAGGCCGCGCCTGCGTTATTGACCACAATGTCGATGTGCGGTTCACGCTCCGCCAGGGCTACGGCCAAGGCTTTGGCCCCTTCCACCGTAGAGACGTCGATGGGAATCGACAGGCAGGTGCCGAGGGCAGACAATTCTTTGGCCGTTTGATCGCAAGCATCGGCTTTGCGGGCGGTGATGTAGACCTTGGCACCTTGGGCCAGGAAACCTGAAGCGATCATGCGGCCGATGCCGCGTGAGCCGCCAGTCACCAGGGCCACGCGGCCTTGGAGCGAAAAAAGATCTTGGGTGTTCATGGTTGTCATCCTTTGTCATCAACGAAAAGCGTTGCCAGCGTAGCGGCTCTGTCGTCGCATCACCGTCACTTAGGTGCCAACAGTTTGCGGGGGTGGGTGGTGGACAATGACCGCATGAACAAACGACAACTGTTACGCGTGGCGGCGGGTGCTGCTTGGTTGGCCACCGCCATGGTGGCCTCGTCTCAAACGGTCTGGCCAGACCGCCCCGTCAAACTGGTGGTGCCATTCCCTCCCGGCCAAGCCACGGACATCTTTGCCCGTGCGATTGCCGAGCAGCTTGGCAAGCGCTTGGGGCAGGGGGTCGTGGTGGACAACAAAGCCGGGGCGGGCAGCAACATCGGCTCAGAATTTGTGGTGCGTGCCCAACCCGATGACTACACCTTGTTGGTGGCAGGCAGCGCCATGGCTGTGAACCAAACGCTCTACAAAAAACTGGCCTTCGACCCCACCAAAGACCTGGTGGGGATCACCTTGATTGCCAAAGTACCGTTGATTTTTTTGGCCACACCCGCTTCTGGCATCGCTTCGTTGGCAGATTTGGCCAAACGGGCCAAAGCCGATCCGGGCAAGCTGAGCTATGCCAGTGCGGGCATTGGTGGCACCCAGCACTTGTCGGGTGAAATGTTCAAGGCCATGGCCGCTGTGGACATCACCCACATCCCTTACAAAGGCAGTGGCCCGGCGCAGGCTGATTTCATCGGCAACCAGGTGCCCTTGATGGTGGATTCTGTGACCGCCGCGTTGCCGCACATCCAGGCCAAACGTGCAGTTCCGTTGGCGGTCACGTCTGCCAACCGGTCTTCCCAATTGCCCGACGTGCCTGCCGTGCGTGAAACGGGCATCGCAGGCGTCAAAGATTTTGAAGCTGTAGGTTGGCTGGGCTTGATGGCCCCCAAAGGCACGCCGCCAGAGATCGTTGCGCGCCTCAACAAAGAGGTGGTTGACATCCTCAACACCAGCACGATGAGCCGCTTCATCAGCGACAAAGGCTCTGAGGCTTCACCGACCACCCCCGCTGAATTCGATCGCTTTGTGGCCAGCGAAATTCAAAAGTGGGGCCGCGTCGTGAAGTCGTCTGGCGCCTCTGCGGACTGAGTCCCCGTGGCACCTTCAATAAGCGCTGATCAGCGCTTGTAATAGGCCTGGACGGTGTCCCACGCCACGGTTTGGAGGTGGCGTGCCGTGGCATCGTCCAGACCTGCGTTGTAGCTCAGCCCGACAGGGTTTTTGCGGAACAAGGCCGAATACACCACAGCTG
>CAZHDP010000403.1:0-3459 GCA_964531605.1 uncultured Burkholderiaceae bacterium
CAAACTGAGTGATGACGGCTTGTTGACCTTCTTGCACGATGAAAAAGCCTGTGCCCATCCAGACCAGCACAGCAATGGCAACAACCACGGCAACACCTATGCCGGCTTGCTTCATGTCTGGCTGAAAACCACCACCAGAGCCTCCGCCACCTGGGCGTGAACCACCGCCCTGGCCACCAAACAATTTGCCCAGCTTGCGGTTGAAATCACGCCACAGCTCGTCTAAATCAGGGGGGCCTTGTTCAGCACCTTGAGGACGCACGGGGGGCCGCTGCGGAGCAGGAGGCTGGGCAGGCGGCGGTGGGGGTGGCACTTGAGGTGCGTCGGCACCGGGTTTGCCAGCTTCGTGACCTGCATCATCGCGACCCCACTTAGGGTCATTGAGATTGAACATACGCCCCAAAAGTCCGCGAACTTGCCCAGTCACACGAAGCCAGGGAGACGAGAGTTGTTGAAGATTCATGCTGACAATTTCATAAAGTTCTGGCGAGTCTGCGCAGCTTGGTCCCTGCTACACCGACAACCCGCGCCGCACAAGGGGTGATCTGTCAAGGATTGTCCAGCATTGCCGGGGCAATATCCGAAGTATCCACACGATCACCCAGTTTTTCTGCACACTTTCGAGCCAGCAAGCTTCGCAAGTCAGCGATGCCACGCCCATCTTTTGCACTGACAAACATCCGCGGAATCGGAATGCCATCTCGGTCAAAGACATCCTGGAGTTGGAGGGGCAGCTGATCATTTTCAAGAGCATCCAGCTTGTTGAAGACCAAAACCTGGGGAATGTCCTGAGCCTCAATCTCTTTCAACACCTTTTCGACTTCCGCAATTTGCTCGGGGTATGACGTGTTTGCACAATCAACCACATGCAGCAACAGGTCGGCATCCACGGCTTCTTGGAGTGTTGCGGCAAAAGCATCAACGAGACCATGCGGCAGATCCCGAATGAATCCGACCGTGTCAGAGAGGGAAACTGTCTTGCCAATATCGCCCAAATACAACTGCCGAGTGGTGGTGTCCAGCGTTGCAAAAAGCTGGTCAGCTGCATAAGCCTTGGCCTTGGTCAAGGCATTGAAGAGCGTGGATTTGCCCGCATTGGTGTAGCCAACCAGCGAGATGCTGAAGGTGTCTCGTCGCTCGCGTTGGCGCCTTTGGGTCTGGCGTTGGCGCTTGACCTTGACGAGGCGCTCCTTGGTCCGTTTGATCGACTCACCGATCATGCGGCGGTCCAATTCAATTTGAGTCTCACCCGGACCACCTCGCGCGCCGATGCCCCCGCGCTGGCGCTCCAGATGGGACCAGCGCCGAACCAATCGGGTGCTCAGGTATTGCAAACGGGCCAGTTCAACCTGCAACTTGCCTTCGTGGCTTCTCGCTCGTTGGGCAAAAATCTCCAAGATCAGCAAGGTTCGGTCATTGACAGGTAGCCCCATGTGCCGTTCCAAGTTGCGCTGTTGCGCAGGACTCAGAGACTGGTCAAACAGAATTTCGACAGCGCCCAACTGCTCTGCCATGAACTTGATTTCATCGGCTTTGCCACTGCCCACAAACAAAGCAGGATCTGGCGAATGTCGTTTGCAGGTGATGCGCCCAACAGGCTTTAAACCCGCCGTTTCGGCCAGCAGCCCCAGCTCTTCCAGGGCGACATCAAAATGAGGCGCACCAAAATCAACGCCCACCAAAATGGCGGGCGCTGGTGTGGAGGGCTTGTCGTCAGGGGTACTCAAAATTCAGGCCGACCACACAGGGGTGTGGTCATCACAACGTGAAGTGCGGCACTGTGCCTTAACGCAGAAGGTCACTCGGGTGCGACTTCGCCAGATTCGTTGGCAGAAAAATTAACGGCACGCCCAGGCACGATGGTGGAGATGGCGTGTTTGTAGACCATTTGTGTCACAGTGTTGCGCAAAAGAACGACATACTGGTCAAATGACTCTATTTGGCCTTGCAATTTGATGCCGTTGACCAGGTAAATGGACACTGGCACGTGCTCCCGACGCAGGATGTTCAGGAAAGGGTCTTGCAAGAGTTGGCCTTTGTTGCTCACGATATTCTCCGTGTTCAAAAGTTATGAAGCGCCTACGATAACACAGGCGACTCGGGTGTATGCCAATTGACGCCTTAATCCTTATCGGTATAAGGGTTGGCTGAAGTCTTCATTTCAATGCGCATGGGCGTGCCAGACAAATTGAACTCCTTGCGGATGCGCCCTTCCAAAAAACGCTTGTAGGCATCTGTCACGTGCTCCAGCGAATTCCCGTGAACGACCACCACCGGGGGGTTCATGCCACCCTGATGGGCGTAGCGCAACTTAGGCCGGTACATGCCGGTCTTTTTAGGTGCCTGGAATTGCACCGCCTCCAACAACAGACGCGTCAGCACGGGCGTGGTCATTTTGCAGTTGGCAGACTTGTAAGCCTGAACGATGGACCCCCAGAGCGGGCCAAGGCCTTGCCGTTTCTTTGCGGAGATCAAATGCAAGTCGGCAAACTTCATGAACGACAAGCGCGTCTCGATGGACCGCTGTAGTTGTTGTCGCTGGTACTCGTCGATGGCATCCCATTTGTTGACGGCCAGCACCATTGCACGGCCACTTTCAAGCGCATAGCCCGCAATGTGGGCATCTTGGTCCGTGACCCCCTGGGTCGCATCAATCAGCAACAACACGACATTGGCAGATTCGATGGCCTGCAAGGTTTTGACCACTGAAAACTTTTCAATGGCTTCAAACACCTTGCCTTTGCGGCGCAGACCCGCCGTATCGATCAACTCAAACTTCTGTCCGTTCCGCTCAAAGGGCACGGAAATGGCATCTCGCGTGGTGCCTGGCATGTCAAAAGCGACCAAACGCTCTTCCCCCAGCCACGTGTTGATCAACGTGGATTTACCCACATTGGGACGGCCTGAAACTGCCAGCTTGATGGCACCTCGCTCTGCCGCATCGTCCTCCTCATCAGGGTCTGGCAGTGCCAGCAAACCCAAGGCTTTGTCCAGCAAAGTGCGAATGCCTTGCCCGTGAGCCGCAGACACGGCCAGCACCTCACCCAAACCCAATTCAAAAAATTCAACCAGCTGCACACCTTCAGTCATGCCCTCGGCCTTGTTGGCCGTGAGCAAGGTAGGCTTACCCAGTTTTCGAAGGAATTTCGCGATCTCATGGTCTTGGGCAGAGACACCGGCGCGGGAATCCACCACAAAGACCACAACATCGGCTTCTGCCACCGCTTGTCGGGTTTGCTTGGCCATCTCTTTGTAGATGCCGCTGTCTGCATCAGGCTCAAAACCGCCCGTGTCAATCACAATGAACTCTTGCTTGCCGTGGCGAGCGTTGCCATAGTGACGGTCTCTGGTCAATCCCGCAAAGTCAGCGACGATGGCATCACGCGATTTGGTGATGCGATTGAACAGTGTCGATTTACCGACGTTCGGACGCCCGACCACTGCAACAAAGCCGCAGCG
>CAZHDP010000404.1:0-2268 GCA_964531605.1 uncultured Burkholderiaceae bacterium
TGAACCTCATCGCCATCGGCAACGGCACGGCCAGCCGTGAAACCGACAAGCTGGCTGCTGACCTCATCAAACGCATGGCCTTGATCCAAGGGCAGGGTGCCTCGGTGGCGCCTGACATTCAAAAGGTGGTGGTCAGTGAAGCCGGCGCATCGGTGTACAGCGCCAGCGAATTCGCATCGCAAGAAATGCCTGACGTGGACGTGAGCTTGCGAGGTGCCGCCAGCATCGCCCGCAGACTTCAGGACCCGTTGGCTGAATTGGTCAAGATCGATCCTAAATCGATAGGCGTGGGTCAGTACCAGCACGACGTGAACCAAAGTGAGCTGGCTCGCACGCTGGATGCTGTGGTCGAAGATTGTGTGAACTCGGTGGGTGTGGACCTCAACACGGCCAGCGTGCCTTTGTTGAGCCGTGTGTCCGGGCTTTCCGGCAGCGTGGCCAAGGCCGTCGTGCGTTGGCGCGAAGCGCATGGTGCCTTCAAAAACCGTCAGCAGCTGATGGAAGTCAGTGGGCTGGGGGCCAAGACGTTTGAACAAAGCGCGGGTTTTTTACGCATCCGTGGTGGTGACAACCCTTTGGACATGACGGGGGTGCACCCTGAAACCTACCCAGTGGTTGAAAAAATCATCGAGAAAACAGCCAAACCGGTCGCTGAGTTGATGGGTCGGGCAGACATGCTCAAAACCTTGCGGCCTGAATTGTTTGCCAATGACAAGTTTGGGGTGATCACCGTCAAAGACATCTTGGGCGAGTTGGAGAAACCAGGGCGCGATCCTCGGCCTGACTTCAAAGTGGCCCGCTACAGCGAGGGTGTGGAGGACATCAAAGACCTGAAAGAAGGCATGGTGCTGGAGGGCACGGTCAGCAATGTTGCCGCCTTTGGCGCCTTTGTTGACTTGGGTGTTCACCAAGATGGCTTGGTACACGTGAGCCAAATGAGCCACAAATTCATCACGGACGCTCGCGAAGTGGTCAAAACAGGGGATGTGGTCAAAGTCAAGGTCATGGAGGTTGATGTGGCCCGCAAGCGCATCGGTTTGTCCATGAAACTCGATGCTGCACCGGCCCGCCGGGATGGTCCGCGTGACAATCGGTTTGAAGCCGCTGGCCGTGGTCAGCACCAACGCGCGCAGGGTGGACACGGGGACAATCAACCCGCAGCAGGCAGTGCCATGGCGTCGGCTTTTGCCAAATTAGGGTCTTTACGCAAATAGCATAATGGCAACTCTCCGGGCAATGGTCAGTCACTGATCTGGTGCCCAGCCATCGTAGAGGTGTCTATGCGTCTGGAAGAACTGCTCAAACAACCCAAGGCTTTGCCCACCGTGCCGGAGTTGGCCTTGTACCTGATCGAGACGTTCGACAACGAGGATGTTGACACCCACGAAGTAGCCCACCACATCGCGACCGACCCTGTGCTCACAGCGAAGCTGCTGAAACAAGCTAATTCGGCGTTTTTTGGTTTGTCCCGCTCCGTGGCCACGGTCAAAGACGCTCTGGCCATGCTGGGTTTGACGCGGGTTCGGGCCCTGGTGTTGGGGGCGGTGCTTGACCAGTCCTTTGGTCATGTCCCCGGCGTCAAGCTGGAGCAGTTTTGGCGGTACAGCTTCAACACGGCAAATTTGGCCCGCTATGTGGCGCTGCAGGTGGACATTGACCTCAATTTGGCGTTCACCGTGGGCATGGTGCACTCCATCGGTGAATTGGTCATGCATGTCGGCATGCCCGATGAGATGAGCAAGATGGATACCACGGTGCCTCCTCTGGCGATACGCCGTGCCGAGACAGAATTTCAGACTTTCGGCTATACCTATGCTGATGTTGGGGCAGCCCTGGCACGCAGTTGGCATTTCCCCAAGAGCATCGTGGGGGCCATCGCGCACCAACGGGCGCCGTTCGACAATGATCTCTATGAGCCAATGGCGGGCGTGATTCACATGGCTGCATGGCGTGCCAGAGCGGCCGAATTGAAACAAGACAGGGCCGACCTGATCCATACCTACCCAGACGAAGTGGGCGAACTGCTGAGATTGGACCCTGATTTGCTGATGGACGACTTTGAAGGTGTCCTGGAAATTGCCTGACCTCAAGACATGGCTGGCATGAGCGCTTTGGCCATCCATGTGGGGCCCCGGGCTCGGGCGCTGATTGAGCGCGAGGGTTTGCAGCCGCACCACGTGCGGGTCATTCCTGCCGCGGCAGGAGGCCCCAAGGGGCTGTTGTTGGGGCCGCTTGACCGTTTCATTTTTGGGCATTGGCTCGCGCGCA
>CAZHDP010000404.1:2278-3452 GCA_964531605.1 uncultured Burkholderiaceae bacterium
GCAACGGATCGACTTGCTCGGCGCCTCCATCGGCGCATGGCGCATGGCTACCGCGTGCATGAACGACCCACACACCGCCTTGCTTGCGCTCGAATCGGCCTACATTCACCAGGCCTATTCACCAACTGAGGGTCAACGCAGGCCGACTGCTGCGCACGTCAGTGCGGTTTTTGGTGAAAATCTTCGTGCGTTCTACAAAGACCGCGTGACAGAGGTGTTGAGCAACCCTCGGTTTTCACTTCACATGGTCACGTCACGCGGGCGGCACATGCTAGGGCGTGAGCACCGATGGAAAACCCCGTTGGGCTATGGCGGTGCGTTTTTAACCAATGTTTTCAGCCGCCAAGCTCTGGGTTCGTGGCTGGAGCGGGTTGTTTTCTCTGGCGGTGGTACGGGATTGCCATTTGCCGCAGACGGCTACCCGACCCGTCAGGTCGCTCTGACGGAAAGCAACTTTCAAGAAGCCCTGCAGGCCAGTTGCTCCATTCCGTTTGTGCTCAGGGCGGTACATGACATTCCAGATGCCCCTCTTGGTGCGTATTGGGATGGCGGCATCACCGATTACCACCTGCACCTCGACTACAGAAACACCTGCAACGGCGAGGGGGTGGTGTTGTACCCCCATTTTCAGCGGCAGGTCATTCCCGGTTGGCTGGACAAGCAATTGAGTTGGCGTCACAAGGCCAGCCCCTTGTTGGATGACATGGTGTTGCTGGCGCCCCGTCCAGAATGGGTCAAGACCTTGCCGAATGGCAAATTGCCTGACCGTTCAGATTTCACCCGCTACGGGTCGGATCTTGACGCCCGCGTGGCCTGCTGGCGCCGAGCCGTCGGCGAGGCAGATCGCCTGCGCGACGAGTTCGCGGCTTGGCTGGACAAACCAGACCTGTCCAAGATCACTCCATTGTGATCTGCCGCGCAGAGGGGCAAATCGGCCCTCAAGTCAAAGGGGTATTCAGCGCCTCCAAGAAATGCAATCAATAGATGGGAATAATCTCTCTAAAACCTGAATGACTGTGAATTCAGACACAAAGTGAGCAGTTTCGAGGTCTTCCGTGCATGGCGGCAGTTGACAGGGATCGCTGGCTGATCTCGTTTTAAACGAGGCACGTGGTACGCCAACTAGGGGTCTCCTCGTTTTCAGTGCAATAAGTGACGGTACGCAAAGCTAGCA
>CAZHDP010000405.1:0-3441 GCA_964531605.1 uncultured Burkholderiaceae bacterium
CAGCTTCAGCTCATAGAACGTGTCAGCGATGCGTTGTTGCTCGGCCAGGATGTCACTGTTCACCGCCGTGGTGCCGAAAGCCGCACGGCTGAGGTACAGCTCGGTGATGTCTTTGCCCAAGCCCAGCACGGCGGACAGCTCTGCAGCCGCAGCAGTTTTGTTTTTGGACGCCCAGGTGTCGATGCCGTTGATTTCATCAATGGCAATCTTCAAAATGTCTGTGTTGCGGGTTGCGAACTCACGGGAGGTGAAGTAGTAGCCCCGGTTGTTCACGATGCCCGTAGCGTCGGCCAGAAGTTGCGCATCCAAGGTTTTTTGGGCTGCGGCGAGGAAGGGGTCCCAGATGATCCAGGCGTCTACTGCGCCTTTTTCGAAGGCTGCACGTGCGTCGGCGGGCGGCAAAAAGATCGGTTGCACATCGCTGTATTTCAGGCCGTGCTTCTCCAGCAACTTGACCAAAAAGTACTGCACATTGGAGCCTTTGTTGAAGGCGATCTTTTTGCCTTTCAGGTCCGTGACTTTTTGAATGGGCGACCCTTTGGGCACGATCACGGCTTCGAGTTTGGGGCGGGGCACGGTGGCACCGGCATAGACCAAGGGAGCCCCTGCGGCCTGCGCAAAAATAGGTGGCGCTTCGCCGACGTCCCCAAAGTCGATGGAGCCCACATTGAGTGCTTCGAGTTGTACCGGTCCGGCGTTGAATTCGACCCAGCTGACGGTGGCGCCCAGCGCTGCCAGGCGCTTTTCCAGCGTGCCCCGGCCTTTCAAAATGGACAGCCAGCCTTTTTGGTTGCCGATGCGCAAGACACGGGTCGGCTTTTGGGCGTGTACCCAAGGGGCGTTGCCAAGTGCGGTGGCGGCAATGCCCGTGGCCAAGACTTGGCGGCGTGTGAAGTGAGGTGTGGATGACATGGTGAATGCTTTCTGAAAATAGGGAATCAATGGGCAAAGCTTCGCCCCGACGGTCGAGAGACCGCCTGATACGTCAAAAGGGAAGGGGGCGACTGACGCTGAAGGTCAGACGCTACATCGCACTTGTGAGAACGGTACTGAGGCAAAAGCGACTGTTGTGCGGTCAGGCAGCAACAGGGTTTCTTTGACCAGCGCATCAACCGCCTCGTCCAGTCGAGCGGTGATGTCGTCGTGGATCTGGTACGCGCCTTCCGGCAGCACCGTGACTTGTGCATCGGTGGCGTAGATGCCCGGCAAGATGTGCTTGGTCCCCAGCGATTGCAGCACCGGTCTCAGGGCGTAGTCCAGCGCCAGCATGTGGTTGGGGCTGCCGCCAGTGGCCAAAGGCAGCACGGTTTTGCCTTTGAATGCGGTTTGTGGCAACAGGTCCAGAAACACTTTCAAAAACCCGCTGTAAGCTGCTTTGTAGACCGGTGTGGCGATCACCAGCACCTGGGCTTCCTCAACCCGGCGCACCGCTTCGCTGATGCTGCGGTGGCCCACGTCTGCGAGCAGCAACGCCTCGGGGGACAGATCCCGCAGAACCAGCCGATCCACCTTGGCGCCACGGATGCGCAACTTGATTTTCACGGCGTCCAGCAAAGCGGCAGAGCGTGACTTTTCCGACGGGCTGCCCGCCAACAACAACACTGACATGTGAGGTTCTCCCTGGTGGATGTTGGATTTATTTTTTGGCGTAAATCTGATCGAAGGAGCCACCATCGGCAAAGTGGTCCTTGTCTGCCTTGGTCCAGCCGCCAAAGGCCTGGTCGATGGTGAACAGGTTGATTTTGGGCAGTTGTTTCACGTACTTGGCTTGCGCTTTTTCAGAGATGGGGCGGTAAAAGTTTTTGCCTGCGATGTCTTGGCCTTCATCGGTGTACAGGTATTCCAAGTAGGCTTGTGCCAAAGCCCGGGTGCCTTTGCGATCGACGTTTTTGTCCACGATGGTCACAGGGGGTTCTGCCAGGATGCTGAGCGAGGGGTACACCACGTCCACCTTGCTGCCAAATTCTTTTTCCAGCAAATGCGCTTCGTTTTCCCAAGAGATGAACACATCGCCCTGGTTGCGCTGGGCGAACGTGACCGAAGAGCCACGTGCGCCGGTGTCGAGCACGGGCACGTTGGCATACAGTTTGGCAACAAACTCTTTCGCTTTGGCGTCGCCACCGAATTTGCGCTTGGCGTACTCCCAGGCTGCCAAGTAGTTCCAGCGGGCACCGCCGGAGGTTTTGGGGTTGGGCGTGATCACGCTGATGCCGGGCTTGATGAGGTCGTCCCAGTCCTTGATGCCTTTGGGGTTGCCTTGGCGCACCACCAGCACGATGGTGGAGGTGTAGGGTGCCGAGTTGTGGGGCAACCGCTTTTGCCAGTCTGCGGGGATCAGCTGGGCATGCTTGGCAAGCGCATCCACATCGCCCGCCAGGGCCAAGGTGACCACGTCGGCGTCCAGCCCATCAATGACAGAACGGGCTTGCTTGCCCGAGCCTCCGTGCGATTGCTTCACAAGCACGTCTTTGCCGGTTTTGGCTTTCCACTGTTTGATGAACGCCGCATTGAACTCGGCATACAGCTCGCGGGTGGGGTCGTAGGAGACGTTGAGCAGCGTCTGTGGTGCTTGTGCCTGAGCCAGCAAGGCAGAGCCTGTCAGGCCGATGGCCAAAGCGAAATGAGCGGCAAATTGGGTCAGTTGGCGGCGGGTCGTCATGGTAGCTTTCAGAAGTCAGTTCACACCCGGTGGATGCGATGGATTGAATTCTGAAGGCCGAGCCTTCAAACTGGAACTACTGAGTTTTCAGTTCTAAATAGCCAAATGATCTGTGGACCCGCACCAAAGCGGCCTTTAACCCATGGCCTGCGCAAAGATGTCGTCGGTCGAAGACTGTTCCTCGACCACTGCGACAGCGTGTGTCGGCTCTGCTGCGACGCTGGTACCTGCGGGGTACTGTGGCGCCGTGAACGTGGGTTCGGCAGGTTGCTTCTTGCGCTGAAGTCGTTCGTGGTACTCGACCAGGCGGTCTTGCGGCCATACCAACTCTGTGCGTTCCATGTGCAATTGGTCTGCAGGGACTGCTGCACTGTGCCCTTGCAGGTAAACCATGAGGTCACCGTTACGGATATGGACGTAGTTCACCGTCATTCCTCGTCCATTGAGGTACGCGGTTTTTCCGGGACGGAACAAGGCCATCCGCCCCAGTGGGCGGTATGACGGACATGGCAAATTGATCAAATCGGTCGACAAGGTGAGTCCAGTTCGGTCTTTGCTGGGTTATCGGCTATTTTGAGCGGATTCTGAAGACCATTTACCCGGTGGGACAATTTGTGGCTCCTGCGGATCAGCCAGGTAATGGGGCGACATGATCTGAACGCCATGCTCGTTGAACACATCCAGCACGTTTGCATGCAACTGGTTCATCGCCTCGATGCGTCGACTGGGAGCGTGTTTGTTACTCTGAGCGCACAGTCGGTATTCGATATAGAAGTCAGACA
>CAZHDP010000406.1:0-3434 GCA_964531605.1 uncultured Burkholderiaceae bacterium
ATTGAAAACAGCCCGTGGCCCTTCCCTGCTATGCCAGCCGACAACGGCTCTTGCCAAGCTTTTGATGTCGTCGTCGTTTGCAACTATTTGTGGCGAGCGCTGATGCCCACACTGGTAAACAGTGTCCGACCAGGCGGATTGTTCATTTACGAAACATTCGCGGCAGGCAACGAAACCTTGGGTAAACCCAGTCGTCCTGAGTTTTTGCTGCGTCGTGGCGAGTTGCTCAAAACATGTCAGGACATGAACATCGTCGCCTACGAAGATGTTCGCCTCGGTAACCCTGACCGCTTTGTCCAGCGCATTGTGGCCATCAAGTCTTAAATGTCCGTTTTACACAACAGCGAATGCCAACTAGTTACCAATTGTGACCAAAACCTGAATTTGTCGCCTGATGCCACACAGGGCTTCAACACAAACCCAATTCAGACGACAAAAACGACACGCTATCGGGAGGGTGAAGTCTTTTCGCAGACTTTTTGTTAGGATTTTGAGAGGAGAGACTGTATCTAAATGTAAGCACAGTTCGACTTTGCGATGGGTGTTCAAGCCTGATCTTGTCGGATTTTTCGCACATTGAAGCGCCAATTCCCCTCCGCTCATTTGAGGATTAGTGCCACACAAATCCATACAAACGAAGCATAATTGTAAGTAAGTTTAATCATGTCGCTTCACGCGGCTCACCACCTATGGCACTCTTTCCATCCAAGCAAACTGAACAAGGTGACGCCTCTTCCGAGGTGACGTTTTTGCTTGAGGAGCGAATCTCAGGCCAATGGGTCAACTTCCTCAGTGCCTTTTCTGCAGAAATGCAAAGCCAACTGTCTGCTGATGAGTACCGAGAATTGCTGCGTGGCATGGGGGCTCGCTTGAGCACATCTGTTGACATTGGAACCCAGGACACCGTTGAAGCATTGCAAGCCAGTATCAATGCACAACTGCGAAAAATGCGCTGGGGCTGTTGTCATTTGACAGACAACGGCGCCCAGTTGGTGATTGAACACCATTGGAGCCCATTGCCCGTCGCCCTGAACGTAGACCCAGTGCTTGCTTCAGGTTTTCTTGAGGGCATGTACGAACAATGGTTTCACGCCGCAGGGGCGGAGCGGACGCTGACGGTCAAGGTAAAGCCTGACGCAACCAACCCGGCTCGGGCGGTATTTCAGTTTGGCCGCCATGCGTGAGACGTTGACTGTTCAACACATGGTCTTCGGTTGTCGCATTGCACTCGTCGGGGCGGTCCAATGACTGCATCCGAAGATGTCAAAACCCTTTTCAGACGCTTTGGTGGCGAGCCAGAGTCATACCAAGAAGTCGGCAAGGAGCGTGCAGTGGGTCAAGCATTAGGCAAGTGGGCCATGTTAGGGCAGGTGGACATTCACCACCCGCAAACGGTCAGCAGCGTCCGTCGTGCGGTGAAAACTGCCGATACCAGACCTCTTTCAGAAGGTGCATCGCCCGTGCCACCTGCAGTGGTGACGCCAAATGTTCCGCCAGCTGCAGTAGCAGCCGTCGTTCCTGAATCGGCTGTTACAGTCGTGGAAGCGTTGCAGCCAGCTTCAGCCGTAGTCGTGCAACATACCGCGGCCCGAGCTCAGCCTCTTGGCACGCAGGCAAGCAAGCCATCGACCAGCGCGCCAACCTCACCAACAGCCTCACAGGCAACTGCCCAAAACGGCTTGAGCCCGCTGGCCGCGCGTTTCAGGGCACAAGCCGCAGCGCCTGAGCCAGCCGCCGAAACGGATGGCGTTCCCAGTCACACGCTGACAGGTCTGTTTGGCAGGCTTTCGACACCGGCATCCCCAGCGCCTCAGCCTGGTGTTTTACGACGGAAATTCAACAAGTGAACGTTCTTGCCATTGTCTCGGCCAAAGGTGGTGTCGGCAAGACCACTTTGGCGGCCAATCTTGGCGCGGCCATGAGCTCTGATCGCCGCGTAGTGTGCATGGACCTTGACCCTCAAAATGCATTGAGACTGCACTTGGGTGTGGCCATGGATGAGTTGGATGGCGCGTCTCGCTGTACTTTAGAAAATCGACCGTGGGACACGGCCCTGTTTCAAACACCAGGCAGCCCTGAAGTCCTGCCTTACGGTACGGTCAACGAGGGGGATCGGGACGCATTTGAGGTGTTTTTAGCGGAACACCCTGACTGGCTGGAGCGGGGTTTGAGCAGTCTGCACTTGAAAAGCAACGACGTCTTGGTCTTGGATACCCCTCCTGGGCCATCGCTGTACCTGCAGCAGGCCCTGCGCGTTGCCAACTACGTGTTGGTCGTGGTGCATGCCGACGCAGCCTCTTATGCCACGGTCCCGGCCATGGAAGGGTTGATACAGCGGTATTGCATTGATCGCCCTGGCTACAAAGGGTCTGCTTACGTGCTCAATAACGTGAACACCGACAAAGCCTTGTCACGAGACATCGTGGAAATCATGCGCAGCATGCTGGGTGATCGGTTGGCGCCGATGGTGATTCATCAGGACGAAGCGGTGCGAGAATCGCTGGCGAGTGACCAGCTGTTGGCGGACTACGATCCCCATTGCGAGGCCACGTTTGACGTGGCCAGCTGTGCCAACTGGATTTGTGACAAGATGGCATCCGTTCGACCCTCCACTGTCTTTCGCAAATAGGATCGCCGATGAACATCAAGCGAATGAGGCGGGCAAGGTACGAGATGCGGCTGATTGGCCGCAGGCGTGCCTTCATGCCCATTGTGCTTGCCGTTCGTCAGCTTGCCAGCTGGAAAGGCTGGCAGAACCCCGTCATCCAAAAAGTGTCGGCTGCCGTTGCGTTTTACTTCCTGTATTTGGCAGTCACCACATCGCTGGACGATACACAGCAACTCATCCTGGCCCTGATGTCGGTCAGCACAGCGTTGCTTCTGGGCAGGGTACCCGGTCGATTGATCACCCAAGTGATGATTGTGTTTTCTTTTGTGGCGTCCACCCGATACTTGTATTGGCGCATCACCGAATCGCTGTTCCTGGACAACTGGCTCGACTTTGTGTTCGGCGTTGGCTTGTTTTGCGCTGAGTTTTACGCCTGGGTGGTGTTGGCAATCGGTTTTTTCCAAACCGCCTGGCCTCTCGAACGCAAGCCGGTCCCCATGCCCGCGGACAGAGAAGAATGGCCCACCGTTGACGTGTTCATTCCCACATACAACGAGCCTCTCAAGGTTGTCAAACCTACGGTGTTAGCGGCACTTGCCATTGATTGGCCAGCCGACAAAATCAACATTTACATTTTGGACGATGGCAAGCGCTCGGAGTTCGAAGAGTTTGCCAAAGAGGTTGGTGTTCAACACCTCACGCGACCAGATAACTCTCACGCCAAGGCGGGCAACATCAACCACGCGTTGAAGCTCACATCGGGCAAGTACGTCGCCATTTTTGATTGCGATCACATTCCGACGCGCACCTTCTTGCAAGTCTGCAT
>CAZHDP010000407.1:0-3421 GCA_964531605.1 uncultured Burkholderiaceae bacterium
GAAGCGGATGAGAGCTCAACAGAATGTCCTTCGAACCAACCAGATGCCAACCCCAGCGCCGACCAGGTCAATGACCACATCCCGAAGGCTGGGATGTCGGCCCAGCGCAAAGTGCTGAAGCACCTCGCTGCTGACGGCCAGCAACAGCACGATGACCATCACACGCCCGACGGACCAAGCCAATGGGGGCATCCTCAGAAAGCCCGTCATGAGGGCAAACAACGCGAAATGGGCGAGTGATGAAAAGGGAAAGTAGCTCGGAAACAACCGCCCTTCGATCGAGTCTCGCCAATCACCGGGCATCAAGGTGCCAACGAACAACAGCAAAGCACACAATGCAAAACCCCAGAGGAGAGATTTCACCGTCAGCAAAGGAGAAAGGCGAGTCAACAGGGGCGGCATGGGGCTTTAAACAAGCGGTCTACCCGGATTATCTCAGCCCTTGCACGGCATCAGAAATCGCCATCGCTGAAGGCGAGTGACTCGAAACGGGTCAATTGTTTCAAGAAGGCCAGCTTGCTCGTTCCCGTCGGACCGTTACGCTGTTTGGCAATGATGATCTCGGCAACACCTGGCTCCTTGGAGTCTTTGTTGTAGTAGTCATCACGGTAGATGAACATGATCACGTCAGCGTCCTGCTCAATGGCGCCTGACTCACGCAAATCGCTCATCATGGGACGTTTGTCGGTGCGGGCTTCAACACCGCGGCTCAGCTGTGAAAGGGCAATGACTGGACATTGCAACTCTTTGGCAAGCATCTTCAGTCCACGGGAAATCTCACCGACAGCGGTAGCCCGATTTTCACTGTCCATGCCACTGGACACACTCATCAACTGGATGTAGTCCACAACAATCAGACCCAGCTTGCCGCAAGTGCGCGACAAGCGGCGGGCATTGGCCCGCAGTTCGCTGACCGACAACCCAGGTGTTTCGTCGATGTGCAAAGAGATGTTGCGGAGCTTTTCGATCGCCTCTGTCAGGCGAGGCCATTCTTCGTCGGTCAGTTTGCCCGTGCGCAAGTGGCCTTGGTCAATCCGCCCAATGGAACCCACAATACGCACCGCCAACTGAGAGGCCCCCATTTCCATCGAGAACACAGCCACTGGCAAGCCTTCATTCAACGCCACGTGTTCCGCAATGTTCACTGCAAAAGCGGTCTTGCCCATACTGGGACGCGCAGCCAACACAATCATGTCGCCTGGCTGCAGGCCGGAGGTGGCACGGTCCAAATCGTAAAAGCCCGTGGGAACCCCTGTGATGTCGTTGGGGTTATTGGACATTTCCTCCACACGATCGAGCAACTCCACAACCAGGGTGTCCATGGACTGGAACCCTTGCTTCATGCGTGAGCCTTCTTCACCGATGTTGAAGATTTTTTGCTCTGCCTCATCCAGGATCTTCTCAACGGTTTTGCCTTGAGGGTTGAAAGCATTGGTCGAGATTTCATCGCTGGCACTGACCAGTTTGCGCAGGATGCTGCGCTCGCGCACGATTTCCGCGTATCGGCGGATGTTGCCCGCGCTGGGCACGTATTGGGCCAGTGAATTCAGATAGCCCAGACCACCCACCTCTTCAGCCTTGCCCTGGTTTTGAAGGTGCTCGTAGACCGTGATGACGTCAGCGGGCTTGTTCGATTCAATCAACGCCCCCACCGCACCGAACACCAATTTGTGCTCGTAACGGTAAAAGTCGCCCTCTTTGAGCAAATCACCCACGCGCTCCCAAGCGCCGTTGTCCAGCAACAATCCGCCAAGCACGCTGGATTCTGCCTCAATGGAATGTGGAGGAATTCGAAGTTGTGCCACTTGCCGGTCAGGCGAAAATGAGGGCGTGCTGGTGTCGAGGTCAGGAAATACGGCGGACATGGTGTGCTTTCAGTGAAGCTTGATGCTACGTGGACAGGCCTGCAACGTCGAGACCCAATGCTGTGGAAAAGCTGAGGAAATGACCCTGCTTAAGCTGTGAACAACCTGGGGGAAAACTGGGAAAACACGGTGTTGACCACGTCAACAACAGAAAAGCCGCCGAGACTTGCGCCCCGGCGGCTTTGATCTGAGCGGGAAGGCTTAGGCGGTTTCGCCGTAAACCGTCACGTTGACTTCCACGACCACGTCGGTGTGCAAGGAAATCGCAACAGCGCTGTCACCAGCGACCTTGATGGGGCCATTGGGCATGCGAACTTGAGCCTTGACCACTTTGTAGCCTTGCTTGTTCAGTTCTTCAGCGATGTCGTGGTTCGTGACGGAACCAAACAAACGACCATCAACACCCGCTTTTTGGGTCAACTTGATGGTGCTGCCGTTGAGCTTTTCACCTTGAGCTTGCGCTTCAGCCAATTTAGCAGCTGCAGCTTTTTCCAACTCAGCGCGCTTGGCTGCAAACTCGGCCTTGTTGGCTTCGGTCGCACGACGTGCACGGCTGGTAGGGATCAAGAAGTTGCGGGCGTAACCGTCTTTAACCTTGACGATATCACCGAGGTTGCCGAGGTTCGCGACCTTGTCGAGCAGAATAACTTGCATGGTGCGATTCCTTTAGATGCGGTGTTGATCGCTGTAAGGCAACATGGCCAAGAAGCGAGCGCGTTTGATGGCGGTGTTGAGCTGGCGCTGGAAAATCGCGCGCGTGCCGGTCAGGCGTGCGGGAATGATTTTGCCGTTTTCAGCGATGAAATCACGCAGGGTGTCCACGTCTTTGTAGTCGATTTCTTCGACGCCAGTGACGGTGAAGCGGCAGAAGCGCTTGCGCTTGAACAGCAGCGATTGGGTATTGCGCTTGGGGCGCTTGTCTTTGTTGAACTTCTTGAACGTTGCCATGATGGGCTTTCTGATTCAGTGGAAAGCGGTGTCCGTGAGGATGTGCCGTCTTCCTAAATGGATTGAAGAGGAGCTTCAGATTGAAACGATTGGACGTGAAACACGAGCTGACGGCTGGGTTGCGGCTTGTTGCGTGATGCGGCCAGGAAACCTGAAAACCGCCACAAACTTCCGACATGCTGCTTGGCCAAACTTTCAGCCAAACTGCCCAACGCAACCGCCTTGATCACCAACTTGACTTGCCGAACTTGCCCTGCTTCGGACACTTCGGACTCGTGAACGAGTTCCATGTCCAGGGCTGGCAACCCAGCGGGTGTGTAACGCAGTGTCTTCAGGCTTTCAATGTGAGCAAGCAGGGCAAGTTGATTTGCACCCACAGTCACAGCACGGCCTCAGACAAACGCACAGGCGTGTCTCTTTCAACCAATCAGTTCGTGAATTCAGCTTGTTGAGCCTTACGGGCTTCTTCGCGCTCAACCGTCTTCATCATGGAAGAAGGACCTGTTTCAGCCTTCTTCTTGACCACGGTCATGTGACGCAACACAGCATCGTTGAACTTGAACGCGTGTTCCAGTTCAGCCATGACAGCCTGGTCAGCTTCGATGTTC
>CAZHDP010000408.1:0-3416 GCA_964531605.1 uncultured Burkholderiaceae bacterium
TGGCCCTGCCCGGCATGGCTCGGGCGTTGGTGGCTGCAGGCAAACTCCCGCAAAAAGCGGCGGAAGACATTTACCGCAAAGCACAGGCCAATCGAACCAGCTTCATGCTGGAGTTGACGAGCTCTGGCGCGGTATCGCCGGCAGATTTGGCGTTGACGCTGTCCAAAGCCTTTGCAGTGCCTTTGCTGGACCTGGACGCCATTGACCCGCTTCGGCTGCCCAAGGACCTGATTGACGCCAAAATCTGTCAAGATTTCAAGCTGGTGGTGCTGAGCAAACGCAGCAATCGATTGATTGCAGCCACAGCCGATCCCTCAGACCAGGAAGCCGCCGAAAAAATCAAATTTGCCACCCAGTTGGGTGTGGACTGGGTCATTGTTGAGCACGACAAGCTGTCGCGCATGCTGGGTTTGTCCGCCAATGCGGATGCGAGCCTGGGTGGGTTCAGTGCTGATGAGTTTGAGTTTGACGATGACACGGCGATGTCTGCCGCCGCACAAGACGTCAAAGACGCCAACGCGGCAGAGGTGGACGACGCGCCCATCGTCAAGTTCCTGCACAAAATGCTGCTCGACGCCTTCGCCATGCGCGCGTCCGACCTGCATTTTGAGCCGTACGAACACACCTACCGCGTGCGTTTCCGGGTGGATGGCGAGTTGCAAGAGATCGCCTCACCGCCTATTTCGATCAAAGACAAGTTGGCCTCGCGGATCAAAGTCATCTCGCGCATGGACATTTCGGAAAAGCGCATTCCGCAAGACGGGCGGATGAAGCTCAAAATCGGGCCAGACCGGGTGATTGACTTCCGGGTGAGCACCTTGCCAACGCTGTTTGGCGAAAAAATCGTGATCCGTATCCTTGACCCCAGCAGCGCCAAACTGGGCATTGAGGCCTTGGGTTACGAGCCCGAAGAAAAAGCGCGGCTGCTGGCGGCCGTTCAACGCCCCTACGGCATGGTACTGGTCACGGGCCCCACCGGCTCGGGCAAAACAGTGTCTCTGTACACCTGTTTGAATCTGTTGAACAAGCCTGGGGTCAACATCTCCACGGCAGAAGACCCGTCTGAAATCAACTTGCCGGGGGTCAACCAGGTGAACGTGAACGACAAGGCTGGGCTGACGTTTGCCGCCGCCTTGAAGTCGTTCCTGCGCCAAGATCCAGACATCATCATGGTGGGCGAAATCCGGGACTTGGAAACCGCCGACATTTCAATCAAAGCGGCCCAAACGGGACACTTGGTGCTGTCCACCCTGCACACCAATGACGCCCCCACCACGTTGACCCGAATGCGCAACATGGGCATTGCACCATTCAACATCGCGTCCAGCGTGATCTTGATCACCGCTCAGCGCTTGGCTCGGCGGTTGTGCCCCAACTGCAAAGAGCCCGTAGACATCCCTGAAGAAGCGTTGATTCAAGCAGGCTTTGCCGCCTCAGAGTTAGACGGCAGCTGGAAACCCTATCGCCCTGTGGGTTGCACCATGTGCAACAACGGGTACAAAGGCCGGGTGGGCATTTACGAGGTGATGCCCATCAGCGAAGACATTCAACGCATCATCCTGGCAGACGGCAGTGCGGTTGACATCGCCGCGCAAGCGCGCAAGGAAGGTGTGCGCAGCCTGCGGCAATCCGGCCTGTACAAAGTCAAAATTGGCATGACCTCACTCGAAGAAGTGCTGGGCTGTACCAATGAATAAGGAGAGGTGAGAACCATGGCGACCAAAACTGCGGCCTCTCGGGACATCAAAGAGTTTGTCTACGAATGGGAAGGCAAAGACCGCTCTGGCAAACAGGTGCGTGGAGAAACCAGAGCGTCTGGTGAAAACCAGGTTCAGGCCATGTTGCGCCGCCAGGGCGTGTTTCCGACCAAGATCAAAAAACGGCGGATGAGTTCGGGCAAAAAGATCAAGCCCAAAGACATGGCCATTTTTACCCGTCAACTCGCCACGATGATGAAAGCGGGTGTGCCTTTGCTGCAGGCCTTCGACATTGTGGGACGCGGCAACCCCAACGCCAGTGTGACGAAGCTGCTCAACGACATCCGCATGGACGTGGAAACCGGCACATCACTGAGCGCTGCCTTTCGCAAATTCCCCATGTACTTCGACAACCTCTACTGCAACCTGGTAGAGGCCGGTGAAGCGGCAGGTATTTTGGAAGAGTTGTTGGACCGGTTGGCGGTCTACATGGAAAAAACCGAGGCCATCAAGTCCAAGATCAAATCGGCACTGATGTACCCCATTTCAGTGATCGTGGTCGCGTTTGTGGTGGTGGCGGTGATCATGATCTTTGTGATCCCGGCGTTCAAACAGGTGTTCTCGTCGTTTGGAGCTGACCTCCCGGCCCCCACATTGATGGTGATTGCCATCAGCGAATTTTTTGTGTCCTACTGGTGGTTGATTTTTGGTGGCATCGGTGGCGGTATTTACTTTTTCATGCAGGCATGGAAGAGGGACCGGCGTGTTCAGATGGTGATGGACCGTGTGCTGTTGAAGATGCCTATTTTTGGCGTTTTGGTTGACAAGTCCTGCATTGCGCGCTGGACGCGCACGTTGGCCACCATGTTTGCCGCAGGCGTCCCTTTGGTTGAAGCGCTGGACTCGGTGGGTGGTGCGTCAGGCAACTCGGTGTACGAGACAGCCACGCAAAAAATCCAGCAAGAGGTGTCTACCGGTACCAGCCTGACGGTGGCCATGACCAACGCCAAAATCTTTCCATCGATGGTGCTGCAAATGTGTGCCATTGGCGAAGAATCCGGCTCCATTGACCACATGCTGGGCAAAGCGGCTGACTTCTATGAGGCCGAGGTTGACGACATGGTGGCGGGCCTGTCAAGTTTGATGGAGCCGATCATCATCGTGGTGTTGGGTGGCCTGATCGGCGGCATTGTGGTATCAATGTACCTGCCTATTTTCAAACTGGGTCAAGTGGTCTGATGGCGTTTGCATATGAGTTTGACCTCATCGTGGCGGCTTGGGCTGCGCTGATGGGCTTGATGGTCGGCAGCTTTTTGAACGTGGTGATCTATCGCCTGCCGCTGATGATGGAGCGCCAATGGGCTGCGGAGCTGGCCCAGGCCCAGGCACTCGACAGTGCTGATGTGGCTTCGCCGCAGGAGCGATTCAACCTGCTGGTGCCCCGCTCACGTTGCGGTCATTGTGGACACGCCATACGTTGGTACGAAAACATCCCCGTCTTGAGCTACGTGGTGCTGGGTGGGAAGTGCTCGGCCTGTGGCACCCGGTTCAGTTGGCGCTACCCTGCCGTCGAAGTTGCATGCGGTTTGTTGGGCGCTTACTGCGTGTACCGGTTGGGCATCACGCTGTCGGCATTGGCTTGGTTTGGCTTCTCCAGTTGTTTGCTGGCGCTGGCCCTGATCGACTGGGACACCACCTTGCTGCCCGACGACCTGACCC
>CAZHDP010000409.1:0-3389 GCA_964531605.1 uncultured Burkholderiaceae bacterium
GATGATGTTCGCCCAGGCCAACAGCGAGCACTGTCGTCACAAGATCTTCAATGCCGACTTCACGGTGGACGGTGTGCCACAGGCCAAGAGCATGTTCGGCATGATCCGCAACACGCACCAGTTGAGCCCGCAGCACACCGTGGTGGCTTATTCCGACAACGCTTCGGTGATGGAGGGGGGGACGGTAGAAAGATTTGTGGCCAAAATGGCCTCTTCGGCAATTGGCAGCAGTGTTTCAAGCTATCAAAAGCAGAGCGCCGTCAGCCATGTGCTGATGAAGGTGGAAACCCACAACCACCCCACGGCCATTTCGCCTTTCCCTGGCGCCTCCACGGGCGCGGGCGGGGAAATCCGTGACGAAGGTGCCACGGGCCGAGGCTCGAAACCCAAGGCCGGCCTGACCGGCTTCACCGTGTCCAAACTCTGGCCAGAAGGCGCTCAGGATTACGGTCGCCCCTCACACATTGCGAGCCCACTCCAAATCATGACGGAAGGCCCACTCGGTGGTGCGGCGTTCAATAACGAGTTTGGCCGGCCAAATCTGTTGGGGTACTTTCGCGAGTACGAGCAGACCGTGACGTCTGACGTGGACGCCGTCCGTCGGGGATACCACAAACCCATCATGATCGCGGGTGGCTTGGGCGTGATTGATGCAGACTTGACCCACAAGATCGAATTCCCCGCAGGCACGTTGCTGATCCAACTCGGCGGCCCAGGCATGCGCATTGGTATGGGCGGTGGTGCCGCCAGTTCCATGGCGACGGGCACCAACGCTGCCGAGCTGGACTTTGACTCCGTACAACGGGGCAACCCTGAAATCGAACGCCGCGCCCAAGAGGTCATCAACCACTGCTGGGCCGCTGGCGCCAACAATCCTATTTTGGCCATCCATGACGTGGGGGCGGGCGGCTTGTCCAATGCCTTTCCCGAACTGACGAACGATGCTGGCCGCGGTGCGCGGTTTGACCTGCGGTCCGTCCCGCTGGAGGAAAGCGGCTTGGCGCCCAAGGAAATCTGGAGCAATGAAAGCCAAGAACGCTACGTGATGGCCATTGCGCCCTCGTCGCTAGAGCAGTTCAAAGCCTATTGCGAACGCGAACGTTGCCCGTTTGCTGTGGTCGGGGTCGCTACCGAAGAGCGGCATTTGCTGGTCTCAGACCCCGCATCGCAAGAAGCGGCAAGCAAAGGGGCAACAGCCGCAGCGCCGGGCCGCCCCAAGCAAGGCACGACCCCCTCGGGGGGCAGCGCTGCACACGAAGTGGCAAGCGTGGGGGCACCAGTCGACATGCCCATGAACGTGTTGTTGGGCAAGCCGCCCAAAATGCACCGGGATGTCAAAGCCGTGCCTCGCGAGTTTTCGCCCTTGAATTTGACAGGCGTGGATTTGCAAGCCTCGGCCATCAAGGTCTTGTCGCACCCCACCGTGGCCTCCAAACGTTTCTTGATCACCATCGGTGACCGCACAGTGGGTGGGATGAGCCACCGTGACCAAATGGTCGGGCCTTGGCAGGTGCCCGTGGCTGACTGCGCCGTCACCTTGGCCGATTACCAGGGCTTTGCCGGTGAAGCCATGAGCATGGGCGAGCGCACGCCGCTGGCCGCTGTGGATGCGCCTGCCTCAGGGCGCATGGCGGTGGCCGAAGCCATCACCAACCTGTTGGCTGCCCCGATCGAGTTGCCACGTGTCAAGCTCTCAGCCAATTGGATGGCGGCCTGTGGCGAAGCCGGTGAAGACGCCGCGCTGTATGAAACGGTCAAGACCGTGGGCATGGAACTCTGCCCTGCGCTGGGCATCTCGATTCCGGTGGGCAAAGACAGTTTGTCGATGCGCACGCAATGGCAAGACGATGCGGCAGCAAAGAAAGTCACTTCGCCGGTGAGCCTGATCATCACGGCCTTTGCCTCGTTGGCAGATGTGCGTGGCACGTTGACGCCACAGCTCAATGCGACAGAGGCCGACACCACGCTGATCTTGATCGACCTTGGTCACGGCCAAAACCGCATGGCGGGCAGCATCTTGGCCCAGACCATGGAACAAGTCGGCAACCAGGTGCCCGACCTGGACGATCCGCAAGATTTGGTTCGATTGGTCGCCGCTGTTAACGAGCTGCGCTCTGAAGGCAAGATTTTGGCTTACCACGACCGCAGCGATGGCGGCTTGTTTGCCACGGTGTGTGAAATGGCGTTTGCGGGTCATGTGGGGGTGGCCTTGAATGTGGACATGCTGGTCACTGAAAGCGATGGCATCCAAGACAGCCGCGCCGAATACGGTGACAGCAAAAACTGGGCGCAACAGGTGAGCGCCCGCCGCGAAGAGTTGACCCTGCGCGCTTTGTTCAGCGAAGAATTGGGCGTGGTGTTGCAGGTACGCACCGCCGAACGCGATGCGGTGATGCAGACCTTGCGCAAGCATGGTCTTTCCAAGCACAGCCATTACGTGGGCAAGACCCGGCCTGAATCATCGCCCATGCCTGCAGGCAAGGGTGAAGTCCAGGTGTGGCGCGACACCAAAGCGGTGTTCACCGCCTCGCTGCAGGATCTGCATCAGGTGTGGGACAGCGTCAGCTGGAAGATCTGCCAACAACGCGACAACCCGGCCTGCGCCGATGCAGAGCACGCTGCTGCAGGCTCCCCCCAAGACCCAGGTGCCCACGTGGCACTGAGCTTTGACCCGGCTGACAACGTTGCAGCACCCTACTTGAACCTCAGCCGCCCCAAAGTGGCCGTCCTGCGAGAGCAGGGCGTCAATTCTCATGTGGAAATGGCCTACGCCTTTACCGAGGCGGGGTTTGAGGCGTTTGACGTGCACATGACCGATTTGCAAACCGGCCGCGCCCAGTTGAAAGACTTTGCCGGTTTGGTGGCTTGTGGTGGCTTCAGTTATGGCGACACACTGGGTGCAGGCATTGGCTGGGCCCGCAGCATCACGTTCAACGAGGCGCTGTCTGCGCAATTCCAAGGTTTCTTTGCTCGCCAAGACACCTTTGGCCTGGGCGTGTGCAACGGCTGCCAAATGTTTGCTGAACTGGCCGACATCATCCCCGGCGCACAAGCTTGGCCACGTTTCACCACCAACCGAAGCGAGCGGTTTGAAGCGCGCCTGAGCATGGTGGAAGTGTTGGACTCACCCAGCGTGTTCCTCCAGGGCATGGCAGGCAGCCGCCTGCCCATTGCCGTGGCGCACGGCGAAGGCTACGCCAATTTCGCCCACCGCGGGAATGCCGAACAGGCCCTGGCCGCGATGCGTTTCGTGGACAACACCGGCCTGGCCACTGAAGCGTATCCCTTCAACCCGAACGGCAGCCCTGGTGGCCTGACAGCGGTGACCACACCGGATGGCCGCTTCACCGCCATGATGCCGCACCCCGAGCGCGTGTTCCGCAACGTGC
>CAZHDP010000410.1:0-3373 GCA_964531605.1 uncultured Burkholderiaceae bacterium
CCATGGCGTTGACCTGTGCAAAGAGGGTGGACTTTCGGTTGAGACGTCAGCGCGCCAGACCATGGGCAAATCGGCGCTCAGTGTTTGTGCTTGCTGGTGGGATCGCTGGCCAGCAGGGCTTCGGCGAACGCCAGCAGGTTGTCGTGCACCTGGGTGTCAGCCGGAAAATGAGGTGTCAAAGGCTGGTGCCTGAACGGCTCGCCTTTGCCTGTGAGCACCAGGTGGGGCTTGCACCCTGCCGCAGACGAAGCCTGCAGGTCACGCAAGGAATCTCCCACCGCATGCACCGTGCTGAGGTCGATGGCATAACGGTCACCGATTTGCTCGAACATGCCCGGCAACGGCTTGCGGCAGTGGCACTCATCCTCTGGGGTGTGAGGGCAATAAAACACCGCATCAACTTTGCCCCCCACCGCAGCGAGCAGTTTGAACATCTTGGTGTGCATGGCGTTGAGGGTCGCCAAATCAAACAGGCCGCGCCCCAACCCGGATTGGTTGGACGCGATCACCACGTGCCAGCCCGCATGGTTGAGCTTGGCAATGGCTTCGAGCGCGCCCGGCAAAGGCACCCATTCGTCCGGCGATTTGACAAAGTCATCGCTGTCTTGGTTAATGGTGCCGTCGCGGTCGAGGATGACGAGTTTCATGGCGGTGCAGGGTTCAGTGCGTCAACCGCTCAGCTGGCCAGTTTGGACAGGTCTGCCACGCGGTTCATCGCGTTGTGCAGGCGGGTCAACAAGCCCAGTCGGTTGAGGCGGATGTCCATCTCTTCGGCATTGACCATCACGCCTTCAAAGAAAGCATCGACCGGTGCGCGCAAAGCAGCCAAAGACTGCAGCGAGGCTGTGTGGTCACCCGCATCAAACTGCGCTTGGGCCTGAGGCTCCACCGCCTTCATGGCGGTGTACAAGGCGATCTCAGCAGGCTCTTTGAGCAACACTTCGCTGACATGGGGATCAACGGCATCGACCTTTTTCAGGATGTTGCTGATGCGTTTGTTGGCGGCTGCGAGGGCAGCGGCTTCGGGCAGGGCGGCAAAGGCACGCACCGCGGCCAGCCTTTGGGGGATTTCGCTCAGCTGCGCCGGACGTTGGCTCAGCACAGCGTCTACTTCTTGGGCACTGTAGCCCTGGTCGCGCAGGGAACCCGCCAGACGGTCGTACACGAAGTCGATGAGCTTGGCGACCGAGGCCGCATCCAGACCGGTGAAGCTGCGTTCAGCGGCTTGGACCAACGCTGCCAAGGGCAAACTCACGCCTGCACTCTCTGAGAGCATGCGCACCACACCCAAAGCATGGCGGCGCAACGCGAAGGGATCTTTGTCGCCCGTGGGCAAGTTGCCAATGCCGAACATGCCCACCAGCGTTTCGAGCTTGTCGGCCAAAGCCACGACCACGCCAACGGTGTTACGGGGCAAGGTATCACCAGCAAAGCGGGGCTTGTAATGGTCTTCAATCGCATCGGCCACGTCAGCAGACAGGCCATCATTCAAGGCGTAGTAACGCCCCATGGTGCCCTGCAGCTCAGGGAACACGCCCACCATGTCGGTCACCAAATCGGTCTTGGCCAGTTGCGCGGCCTGGTCGGCCTTGGCCACCAAGTCAGCGTCACCCACAGCGTTACTCAATTGGGCCGCGATGGCCTTGGCAATGGCGCGCACGCGCTCAACGCGCTCGCCCTGGCTGCCCAGCTTGTTGTGGTAAACCACTTTGCCCAGACCCGCCACGCGCGAGGCCAGGGTCTTTTTGCGGTCTTGGTCAAAGAAAAATTTGGCATCGGCCAAGCGTGGGCGCACCACGCGCTCGTTGCCACCGATCACGGCGCTGGCATCGGACGGGCTGATGTTGCTGACCACCAAAAACTGGTGGGTAAGCTTGCCTTGCGCATCCAGCAAGGGGAAGTATTTTTGGTTGGCCTTCATCGTCAAGATGAGGCACTCTTGGGGCACGTCGAGGAATTCTTTTTCGAACGAGCACACCAGCACGTTGGGCCGCTCGACCAACGCGGTGACTTCATCGAGCAAGGCGTCGTCGTCAATCGCCTTGACCCCACCGCCCACCTTGGCAGCGGCGGCCGCCAACTGGCGCACGATCTCAGCACGGCGCTCGGCGAAGCTGGCGATCACCGCGCCATCTTGCGCCAAGGTGGCGGCGTAACTGTCAGCATCTTTGAGCACCACGGGCGACACGGCCGCTTCAAAACGGTGGCCTTGGGTGGTGTTTTGCGCTTTCAGGCCCAGGGCGGTGACGGGCACCACGGTGCTGCCGTGCAAAGCGACCAAGCCGTGGGCGGGGCGCACAAAGTTCACGGTGCTCCAGCCCGGGAGTTCGCAATCGGTCTCCAGTTGGTAGCCCATGACTTTGGGGATGGGCAGTTTGGCCAGGGCTTCCGCCAAAGCTTTTTGCAGGCCATCGGCCAAAGTGGCACCGGTCACCGTGCTGTCGTAAAACAGCGCTTCGGCTTTGCCGTCGATCGCCCGTTTGAGCGTGGCCACCGCAGAAGCGTCAGCACCCAGCGCTTGCAGCTTTTTGAGCAAAGCAGGGGTGGCGTTGCCTGCGGCGTCAAGGCCAACGGCCACGGGCATGAGCTTTTGCGACACGGCTTTGTCGGCGGCTTGGGCGCTGACGGCGGTGATGTGGGCGGCCAATCGTCGCGGCGAGGCGAAAGCCGTGAGCGCGGAGTCCGCAGCGGTCAGGCCCTGGGCCTTGAGCTGGTCAAACAGCCCCTGGGCAAAGGCGTCGCCCAATTTCTGGAGGGCTTTGGGGGGCAGTTCTTCAACGAACAGTTCAACGAGGAGGTTCTGGGGGGTCATGGTCATGGTGCTCGTCACGGTCTCACGCGGCCTTCTTCGTCATCTGTTCCACCCACTCGCGTGGCGCCATCGGGAAGCCCAGGCGCTCACGGCTCTCGTAATAGCTTTGTGCCACGCTGCGTGACAGGTTGCGGATGCGGCCAATGTAGGCGGCACGCTCGGTCACGCTGATGGCACCCCGGGCGTCCAGCAGGTTGAAGGTGTGGGCGGCTTTCAGCACTTGCTCGTAGGCGGGCAAGGCGAGTTGCTGTTCCATCAGGTGCTTGGCTTGTTTCTCGTGCGCCGTGAACGCAGTGAACAGGAAGTCCACGTCGCTGTGCTCAAAGTTGTAGGTGGACTGCTCCACCTCGTTTTGCTTGTACACGTCACCGTATTTCAGGTCGTTGGTCCACTGCAGGTTGTAGACGTTGTCCACGCCTTGCAGGTACATGGCCAAACGCTCAAGTCCGTAGGTGATCTCACCGGTGATGGGGCGGCAATCGATGCCACCGACCTGCTGGAAGTAGGTGAACTGCGTGACTTCCATGCCGTTCAACCAAACTTCCCAGCCCAAGCCCCATG
>CAZHDP010000411.1:0-3362 GCA_964531605.1 uncultured Burkholderiaceae bacterium
TGGTATCTGGCGAAATCTGCCACCGTGTGAGCCCCGCCATGTTGCGCAGAAAACTTGGCAATGGCGGCCGCAATCTCGCCTCGGTAGTAGGCCTCGCCTTTGGTTTGAGCAATCAGGCGCAACGCTTTGGCCGCCGCTGGAAAATTGACCAACTCACCCACATGCGGCGCACGGCCTTTGGGCAAAAACATCTGGGCGAAGCCGGGTTGGTTTTTCAACTCTTCCACGGGGGCAGCCCATTTGCCCTGCACCACCGGCGGCACCAAATAGCCTCGCTCAGCCACTTCAATGGCAGGCTCCAGCAGATCAGCAAACGGCAATTTGCCAAACCGTTCACTCATCGACACCCATCCGGCGACGGCACCCGGCACGGTCACGCTGTCGATGCCCCGCTTGGGCGGCGTCTGCGCATCAGCGCTGTACTTGCGCTGAAAGTACTCCGGCGTCCAGGCTTGCGGTGCACACCCCGAAGCGTTCAGCCCATGCATGCGCTGGCCATCCCACAAGATGCAAAACGCATCACTGCCCAAACCATTGCTCACAGGCTCGGTCAACGTGATGGTGGCTGCCGCTGCAATGGCTGCATCCACCGCATTGCCACCTTTCCACAGCATGCGCAACCCGGCCTGCGCGGCCAAGGGATGCGAGGTCGACACCACGTTGCGGGCAAACACTGGAATGCGGGTGCTGGGATAGGGGTTGTTGAAATCAAAATCAATCATCAGTGGCTCCTGTTCAATCCATTGTGATCTTGCGCTCGGCAATGATCTTTTTCCATTTGGCAGACTCTTTGGCGAGCGTCTGGGTGAATTGCTGCGGTGTGCCCCCCACAGGCTCGATGCCCAGTCGATGGAGCTTGTCTTTCACTTCTGCCTCTGCCAGCGCTTGGTTCACGGCTGCGTTCACTTTGGTTTGGATGTCTCCAGGCAAACCTTTGGGGCCGTACAAGCCAAACCAGGTGTTGGATTCGTAACCCGGCAACACCTCGGCCACGGCTGGCAGATCAGGCGCCATCGCGGTGCGCTGGGCCGAGGTGACCGCGAGCGCGCGCAAACGGCCATCGCGCACGTGCGGCAACCCTGTGGGCAAGGAATCGAACAGCACGTCAACTTTGCCACTGACCAAATCAGGAATCGCCAGGGCGGTCCCTTTGTAAGGAATGTGCACCATGAACACCTGGGCCTGCGACTTGAACAGTTCTGCAGTCAGTTGAACAACTGTGCCATTGCCGCTGGAGGCGTAGTTGAACTTACCTGGGTTCTTCCGAGCCATGGCAATCCACTCGTTCAGGGTCTTTGCTGGAGAACTGTTGGGCACCAACATGATGCTGGGGGCGTTACCGACATGCGCAATCGGTGTAAAGTCACCCACAGCGTCGTAAGGCATCTTGGGATTGAGGGCTGGACCAATCGAATGCGTGCTCGACGTGGCCAGCAACAAGGTGTAGCCATCTGGGGCAGCCTTGGCCACCGCATCTGAACCAATGGTGCCACCCGCACCTGGACGGTTCTCCACGACCACAGTCACACCCAGCTTTTCGCCCAGCTTCTGAGACAAGGTGCGCGCAAAAATGTCAGTGGCGCCGCCAGCAGGAAAAGGGACCATCAAGCGCACAGGTTTGCTTGGATAGCTCTGCGCCAGCACAGTAGAAGGCCCACCAACCATGGCCAGTACACCACCATACAGGGTCGAAACAAGGAGTCTGCGCTTCATCTTTTCACGCTCGCAAAACAGAGATTGTCGCTGAACCGGTAAGACAACAGTGGCGACAAAGTCCCGCAGTCGTCACTGAACATCACCATGAAAAACGGCACCCGCAGGTGCCGTTGTGAGTCAAAGCCTGTCGGGGATCACTCTTCCACGAAAGCTTCTTCGCGCTTGCTCTTCACCGCAGGCAACAACACGATGCCCAACAGGATGGCCGCAACCACCAGCAAACTTGCCGAGAGCGGACGGGTCACGAACACCGACCAGTCACCACGAGAGAGCAACAAAGCACGGCGCAGGTTTTCTTCCATCATGGGGCCGAGGATCAGACCCAGCAACAGAGGTGCTGCTTCCACGCTCAGCTTGTTGAACAGGTAACCGATGAAACCAAAGGCGGCCACCAACCAGATGTCGAACGTGTTGTTGTTGGTCGAGTACACACCGATCGCGCAGAACAGCACGATAGAGGGGACCAAGAAGTGGTAAGGCACCGTCAGCAACTTGATCCACATGCCAATCAGCGGCAGGTTCAAAATCACCAACATCAGGTTACCAATCCACATGGAGGCAATCAGACCCCAGAACAACTCTGGGTTGCTGGTCATCACCTGAGGGCCAGGCTGGATGTTGTGGATGGTCATCGCACCCACCATCAAAGCCATCACCGCGTTGGGAGGAATGCCCAAGGTCAACAGGGGGATGAAGGAGGTTTGAGCACCTGCGTTATTGGCAGCCTCTGGACCAGCCACACCACGGATGTTGCCCGTGCCCAGCACTTTTTCACCGGGTTTGAGCTTGATCTTTTTCTCGATCGTGTAGGCCGCAAACGCTGCCAGCAAAGCCCCGCCACCCGGCAAGATACCCAGCATCGACCCGATGGTGGTACCGCGCAACACGGCTGGCACCATGTTCTTGAAATCTTCCAGCGTGGGGAACAAACCCGACACGCCAGCCGTGAACACTTCACGCTCTTCTTCAGGCAAGGACAGGTTGGAGATGATCTCACCGTAGCCGAACACGCCCATGGCAATGGCCACAAAGCCCAAGCCGTCGGTCAATTCGGGAATGTCAAAGCTGTAACGCGCCACACCCGAGTTCACGTCGGTACCGACCAAGCCCATCAACAGGCCCAAGATGATCATGGCAACGGCTTTGAGCAAGGAGCCAGAGGCCAACACCACCGCACCGATCAAGCCCAAGATCATCAACGAGAAGTACTCGGCAGGTCCGAACTTGAACGCCAATTCAGTCAAGGGCGGCGCAAAGGCAGCCAAGATCAGCGTGCCCACAGAACCCGCAAAGAACGAGCCCAGACCAGCCGCAGCCAAAGCAGGACCCGCACGGCCTTGACGCGCCATTTGGTAGCCGTCCAAGGTGGTCACCACCGACGACGATTCACCAGGCAAGTTCACCAAAATGGCGGTGGTCGATCCACCGTACTGCGCGCCGTAGTAAATACCGGCCAACATGATCAGCGCAGACACGGGGGGCAGTGCGTAGGTTGCAGGCAACAACATGGCGATGGTGGCCACTGGGCCAATGCCTGGCAGCACGCCAATCAATGTGCCCAAAATACAGCCCACCAACGCATACATCAAGTTGACGGGCGTGAAGGCCACGCCAAAGCCAAGAGAGAGATTCGCAAGTAATTCCAT
>CAZHDP010000412.1:0-3353 GCA_964531605.1 uncultured Burkholderiaceae bacterium
AGATGAATTGAGTTCCATGTGAAAAATCTCCTGAAGGTGAGTGAACAAAAGAAAGCATGCGAATGGTTTGAAGTGTCTGGTCTCAGCCAGACTGAGCGCTGAGCTTCACGCGGCGGCGCAAATGCCACAGCGGCGAGCCCCATTGGTGTTCGATCAACGTTGCTCGTCGGGCGTAGTGCCCCACGGCCAGTTCCTCGGTCATGCCCATGCCACCGTGGATCTGGACCGCGCCTTGGCTGACGGCTTTGCATGCCCGAGCGGTCATCACTTTGCACGATGACGCGGCCATGCTGCGCTCCACAGGCGTCATGGCATCCCAATGCTGAGCGGTTTGCACCGTCAAGGCATCAGCGAGCGACAGGCTCATCTGCATGTCTGCCAAGCGGTGCTGCAAACTCTGAAAGCTGGCAATCGGCACCCCGAACTGTCGGCGTTGGCGGGCGTAGTCCAAGCTGTCTTTCAGCAGCCGCGCCATCACGCCGAGAGACTCAGCACACAGCGCGAGGGTGGCGTCGTCCATCAGTGCCTCGATCACGGAAGCACCACGGGTGGCGTCCACCAGCACCGCATCGGCATTCAAGCGAACCTGGTCAAATTGAACCTCGGCGGCTTGGCCACCGTCCATGGTCGGATAGCTGCGTTGGGTGAGGCCAGCGGCCTGTGCAGGCACCAGCAACAAAACCAGCCCATCGGCTGGAGAAGCCCCCACGCAAGCCGAGACGACGAAATGATCAGCCCACGGTGCTGCATGCACCACTGATTTGCGACCGTTCAACAGCCAATGCATGCCACCAGCTGCTTCACCCTCGGCAGCAGTCAGTCGGGTATGGACCGACAGCCGTTCATGCCGGGCATCAGGCTCGCTGTGAGCCCAGGCCAACACAGAGGTGCCCGCCCTCACCTGCGCCAATTGGGCACGGGCAAGGGGTGAACCACTGTGCATCAAAGCCCCGGCGCAAAGCACCACGGTGGACAGGTACGGCTCACCCGCCAGGGATGCACCCAGCACCCGCAACACCTGCGCATGGGCGGCCATGCCTGCGTTCAAACCACCCGCCGCTTCCGGCCAAGCAGCGCCGAGCAGGTCCAACTGACCACCCAAACCTGCCCACCAAGTGGGTCGGGAAGCCCCCTGGCTGGCGGTGCGGGCGTCAAACGGGTGGTGATCGGACAGGTAGCGTGTCAGGCTGTCACCCAACATCGTCAAGGCCTCGGCGGTATCTTGGTCGGTCATCGTGGAATGGGTCATCGCCACACCTTTCAAGACTTGAGCAAGTGCGCAGCAATCAAGTTGCGCTGCACTTCATTGGTTCCCGCGTAAATCGACGCGGCGCGGTCATTGAGGTAAGCGGCCATGGAGAACACAGCCTCTTCTGGCACGTCCAAAGGGTGCGCCATGCAGTCTTCGATGGGCAGGCGCACCGCTGCAAACTGCGCAGCCAACTCGACCCCCAACTCGGTCAGCCGTTGCCGGGTCTCTGAGCCCAAGACCTTGCTGATGGAAGGTCGCACCGGGTTGTGCACGCCTTGGGCTTCGTCTCGCAGGCTTTGCAGCTCCATGGCTTCCAACGCGTCAATGCTGCAATCCAGATCGGCCAAACGCAGGGCCAAGTCTTGGGCCTCATCTTGGGCTGCGTCTCCAGCGCGGCCAAAGGCTGCGTGAGCTTCAGTGTGCAGGCGGCGCATGCGGGCACGCAGCATGGGTGTCCAACTGCTGCTGCGCTCGTGTGAGAGCAAGTACTTGGCCACGGTCCAGCCGTCGTTCTCCTCGCCCACCAGGGCACCCACGGGCACCTGCACGTCATCGAAAAACACCTCGTTGAACTCGTGGTCACCCGAAATACTGGTGATTGGGCGGATGGTGATGCCCGGCAAAGGCAGGTCAAAACACAAAAAGCTGATGCCTTGTTGGGGCTTGCCCACGCTCGACGTGCGCACCAGGCAAAACATCTTGTTGGACCACTGGGCATGTGTGGTCCAAATCTTCGAGCCATTGATCACGTAATGCGTGCCATCGGCGCTTTTGACCGCCTTGCACTGCAGCGAGGCCAGGTCGGACCCAGAGCCCGGCTCCGAGTAGCCCTGCGCCCAATAGTCATCACCACGGCGGATGGCGGGCAGCCAGGTTTGCTGTTGCGCTGGCGTGCCAAACTTCATCAGCACGGGCGCCACCATGCGGGTGGATTGCGATGCCACACGGGGCGCATCAGCACGCATCAGCTCGGTCTGGAAAATGAAATGCTGCATCGGCGACCAGCCCGTACCGCCCCAAACCACTGGCCAGTGCGGCACGCTCCAGCCCTTGTCGGCCAGCATGCGGAACCAACGCATCCCGATGTCGTAGTCCGAAAAAATGCCGCTGCTGCGACGCCCACCGAGCCGCAACTCTGGCGTCAGCGCCTCGTCCAGAAACGCCCTGACCTCGTCACGGAAATCCCGCTCGGCATTGCTCAATCGCAAATCCACACTCGTCTCCTGGTGGGGCGCCACACGCGGCAGCGCCCGATATTGGATTTGAGTATGCGTTGCAGCCCCTGAAGGGGGCTGTCACGTTGGCGTAAACCTCGGGTTTATCGTTAGACAGGTACGAGGGGATTAAGCCGCCGCCTTCACCTTCAAACGCCATGCGTGCAACAGCGGCTCGGTGTAGCCACTGGGTTGCGCCATGCCTTTGAAGACCAGGTCGGTGGCGGCCTTGTAGGCCATCGAGGTGTCAAAGTTGCCGGCCATGTTCTTGTACAGCGGGTCACCTGCGTTTTGCTTGTCCACCACAGCGGCCATGCGCTCGAAGGTTTCGGTGATCTGGGCCTTGGTCACCACGCCATGGTGCAACCAGTTGGCCATGTGCTGGCTGCTGATGCGCAGCGTGGCGCGGTCTTCCATCAGGCCCACGTTGTGGATGTCGGGCACCTTGGAGCAGCCCACGCCCTGGTCCACCCAGCGCACCACATAGCCCAAGATGCCTTGGGCGTTGTTGTCCAGCTCTTGCTGCTTCTCGGCGTCAGACCAGTTGGGCGTGGCCGTGACGGGAATGGTCAGCAAGCCGGTCAGCAAGTTGTCGCGCTCGGCGTTGGTGTCGATCTTTTCCATGTCGGCCTGGATGTCGGCCACCTTGACCTGGTGGTAGTGCAAGGCGTGCAACGTAGCGCCGGTGGGGCTGGGCACCCAAGCGGTGTTGGCACCGGCTTTGGGGTGAGCGATCTTTTGCTCCAGCATCGCGGCCATCAGGTCGGGCATGGCCCACATGCCCTTGCCGATTTGGGCGCGACCGCGCAGGCCACCGTGCAGGCCGCGCAGCACGTTGAGCTTCTCGTAGGCCTGGATCCAGTTGGAGGCCTTCATGTCGGCCTTGC
>CAZHDP010000413.1:0-3326 GCA_964531605.1 uncultured Burkholderiaceae bacterium
GTTTCCCTGAGATGTTGGACGGGCGCGTCAAGACGCTGCACCCCAAAGTGCACGGTGGTTTGTTGGCCCGCCGTGATGTGCCCGAGCACATGGCTGCACTGAAGGCCCACGGCATCGACACGATCGACCTGCTGGTGGTCAACCTGTACCCGTTTGAAGCCACAGTCGCCAAAGCCGGTTGCACGCTGGAAGACGCCATTGAGAACATCGACATCGGCGGCCCGGCCATGGTGCGCAGCGCAGCCAAAAACTGGAAAGACGTGGCGGTGCTGACCGATGCCAGCCAGTACGCCACCGTGGTGTCCGAAATCACGGCCAACGGCAGCGTGAGCCAGAAAACCAAGTTCGCGCTCTCCGTGGCAGCGTTCAACCGCATCAGCCAGTACGACGGCGCGATCAGCGACTACCTGTCCAGCATCCAGGACGACGGCAGCCACACGCTGTTCGCTGGCCAGGCCAACGGCCGTTTCGTGAAGTTACAAGACCTGCGCTATGGCGAGAACCCGCACCAGCAGGCTGCGTTCTACCGCGACCTGTACCCCGCCCCCGGCTCGTTGGTCACGGCCAAGCAGTTGCAAGGCAAGGAACTCAGCTACAACAACATTGCGGATGCCGATGCAGCCTGGGAATGTGTGAAGAGCTTTGATGTGCCTGCGTGTGTGATCGTCAAGCACGCCAACCCCTGTGGTGTGGCAGTCGGCGCCGACCCGCTTGAGGCCTACAGCAAAGCGTTTCAAACCGACCCCACCTCGGCGTTTGGCGGCATCATTGCCGTGAACCGCGTGTTGGACGGTGCGGCCGCCCAACAGATTTCGAAGCAGTTTGTCGAGGTGCTGATGGCCCCGGGCTACACCCCCGAAGCACTGGAAGTGTTCAAAAGCAAAGTGAATGTGCGTGTGTTGGAAATTGCCCTGCCGCCGGGTGGCCCGAGCGCATGGGACAAGGGCCAAAACGCGGTGGACATCAAGCGCATTGGCTCGGGCCTGTTGATGCAAACCGCCGACAACCATGAGCTGGCCCTGGCTGACCTGAAAGTGGTCACCAAGGTTCAGCCCACGGACGCGCAGTTGGAAGACCTGCTGTTTGCCTGGAAGGTCGCCAAGTTCGTCAAGAGCAATGCCATCGTGTTCTGCAAAGGAGGCATGACCATGGGCGTGGGCGCGGGCCAAATGAGCCGCCTTGATTCGGCACGCATTGCGAGCATCAAGGCCGGGCACGCCAACCTGAGCTTGGCAGGCACGGCCGTGGCAAGCGACGCGTTCTTCCCATTCCGTGATGGCTTGGATGTCGTGGTGGACGCCGGCGCAACCTGCGTGATCCAGCCCGGTGGTTCGATGCGTGACCAGGAGGTCATCGACGCCGCCGATGAGCGTGGCGTGGCCATGGTGTTCTCAGGGGTGCGCCACTTCCGCCATTGAGTGACTGGTCACTTGATTCACTTGCTGAATCAGCCATTTCGGCAGATTCAGCAAGGTTTGACAGCTATCGAATTTATAGCGTTTTAAACACTTCAGCGGCCGCAGCAATGGTGGCGGCGATGTCGTTGTCGCTGTGGGCTGCGCTCACAAACCCCGCCTCGTACAGGGCTGGGGCGATGTAAACGCCGCGGTCCAGCAGACCGTGGAACAGGGCGTTGAACTTGTTGCCGTCGCTTTTCATCACGGTTGGGTAGTTTTGAGGCAGGGTTGGCAGCAAAAAGAAGCCAAACATGCCGCCTTGGCTGTCTGCGCTGAAAGGCACACCTGCGGCTTGGGCCGCCTGGGTCAGGCCCGCGACCAGTTTTTGTGTCTGAGCGGTAAGCGCATCCCAGAAGCCAGGCTTTTGAATTTCGCGCAGTGTGGCCAAACCGCAGGCCGTGGCAATCGGGTTGCCCGACAAGGTACCCGCTTGGTACACGGGGCCTTGCGGGGCCAGTTGTTCCATGATGGCGCGCGGGCCACCGAAGGCGGCCAGCGGCATGCCACCACCAATGACTTTGCCCAATACCGACATGTCGGGTTTGAACCCAGGGATGCTTTGGGTATACACCGATTGGGCAGAGCCCAACGCGACGCGAAACCCTGTCATCACTTCGTCAAAGACCAACAGTGCGCCGTGTGCAGTGCACAACTCGCGGCAGCGCTTCATGAAGGGCACGCTGGCGCGCACGAAATTCATGTTGCCCGCGATGGGCTCGATCATCAGGCAGGCGAGCTCTTTGCCGTGCAAGGCGAAGGCTTCTTCCAACTGTGGGATGTTGTTGTATTCCAGCACCAGCGTGTGTTGAACGACTTCTGGTGGGACGCCAGCGCTGGTGGCAGTGCCAAAAGTCGCCAAGCCAGAGCCCGCTTTCACCAGCAGTGCATCGGCATGGCCGTGGTAACAGCCTTCAAACTTGATCAGCTTGCTGCGCCCCGTGGCGCCCCGCGCCAAACGGATGGCGCTCATCGCGGCTTCGGTCCCCGAGCTGACCAAGCGGACCATTTCCATGCTGGGCACGAGCTTGAGGATCTCTTCTGCCAGTTCGACTTCCCGTTCGGTCGGGGCGCCAAACGAAAAGCCTTCGCCCAACGCGTTTTGCACCGCCTCGACCACGGCGGGGTGACCATGGCCCAAGATCATGGGTCCCCAAGAACCGATGTAATCGATGTACTGTTTGCCGTTGGCATCCCAGAAATAGGCGCCTTGTGCGCGTTTGACGAAGCGTGGTGTGCCACCGACGGCCTTGAAGGCCCGCACGGGCGAGTTCACGCCGCCGGGGATGACTTGTTTGGCGCGTTCAAACAGCGCGAGGTTGAGGTCAGTGTCGTGTTTCATTGAAGGGGTTCTCAAAGTCAGGGGTGTCATGGTCGTCGTCGCCCGCCTCGGTATCGTCATCGGCTTGTGCCCAGAACAAACGGTCCGGGATCACGTGGCCCATGCCGGGTCTGAAGCCTGCGTTCAAGCATTGGTCCAGGTAGCTCAACGCCTCTGAGGCCGCCGCCGCCAGGTCGCAACCGGTACCGAGCAAGGCCGCCAGGGTGGCCGAGAGGGTGTCACCCGCGCCGAGGAAGTTGGCTTCAAAGCGCTCGAATTTACCCGTTACCAACACCGTTTCAGGCGTGGCAAGCGCATTTTCGACATGCTGGTCAGGCAAGGGGATGCCAGTCACAAAGACATACGAGACACCCCACTCGTTGGCCGCTTTGGCCAGGTCTCGGGCCGTTGGGGGGCGCTCTGCCGTCCAATCTGGCAGTAACCATCGCCACAAGGTGCTGTGGTTGCCCATGAGCACAGTGGTTTGGGGCAGCAGCAGTTCGCGGAACGCATCTTGGTAAGTGTCAATGTTCAGTTCATCCCACCTTGCG
>CAZHDP010000414.1:0-1561 GCA_964531605.1 uncultured Burkholderiaceae bacterium
GCACCTTGGCCTTGGGGCTCCAGCCCAGCAAGTCGTTCTTTTTGCCTGCCAAGTACAGGCCATTGTTCGGGTTGGTCTGGGTGTCGGTGATGAACGCTGACTGGAACAAGGCGTCACGCGCTTGTGTGGGGGTTTCGCCCAACGCGCCCGGCAATTTGCCGCTGGTGACCAAGGTCGTGTAGTTCAGCGTGGGGTTAGGCAGCAGCGTTTCAATGTAGTCCGCATAAGGGGCTTTGAAGGCGTCCGAGGTTTTGGCGTAAACGGTGCCATACACCTTCTGCCAAGCGGTGACCAAGTAAGGCACAAAGAACTGGTATCCGGCAATGACTGCAGGCGATTTCAGCGAGCCCGACATGTTGTACGGCCCCGCCAAGTGGGCACCTGCCACCACATTGATTTCGGCGGCGTTGTCACGCTCCGCTGCACGGTGAGCTGCCATGGAGGAATGGCCACCTTGTGAATACCCCGTCAACATCACTTTGCCGGAGAGCGACGCGCCCACCACGTTGGCCGCATTGCGTGCGGCACGGATGGAGTCAATCACGCTGCTGGCTTCAGAGTCAGCATGCAAATACGGGTGGTAGGGGTACGCCGATTTGGCAAAACCCAGGTAGTCGGTGGCAACCACCGCATAGCCTTGGGCGGCGTACATGGCTGCGAGCAGGGCCGTTTCGCCATCGGCGGGATTGGCCAAAGTGCGCGGCTTTTGCACATCAGTGCCTTTCGCGTAGGCGATCAACGCCGCTGGCGTGGTGCACGCGCCACCCGGGACCAACATCACCCCCGAAGCATTGGACATTTCGCCTTTGGCCCCGGTGGTGTAGTAATTCAAGGCGACCACTTTCACATCGCATTTGGCTTTGCCGCTCAAGGCTTGCAAGCCACTGGCCGCGGTACCTGCATCGATTTGCGCGGCCGTCATCGTGGTGATGACGCTGGCGGGTTCAACCAACATGCCACGGGCAGGGTCGCCGCCGCCCTCGCCACCGCCGCCGCCGCAGGCGCTCAAGAGGGCCGCTGCGCTGATGGCAGCAAGTTTGAAGCTCACATGTTGCATGAAGTTGTCTCCAGGTTGAAAAGTACGATCGTTCGATTTTGTTTCGTGATGTTAATGACCGTCTGTGCGGTAGCGTGATGGGGTAATCACTTAAGCTGCGTACACTTCCAACCATGAGTTTCCGACGTTTTGACGCACTGGACAGCTTGCGTGGCTTTGCCGTCATGTGGATGGCCATTTTCCATTTCTGCTACGACCTGAACCACTTCGGCTGGATCCAACAACAGTTCCTGACCGACCCTGTGTGGACGACCCAACGCACCGCGATCGTGAGTCTGTTTTTGTGGTGTGCTGGGGCCGGGCAGGCCGTTGCTTGGCATGCGGGACAAGGCTGGCCACGCTTTTGGCGTCGCTGGGCGCAAGTGGCGGGCTGCGCTGTGTTGGTCAGCGTGGGCTCTTGGTGGATGTTTCCGCAGAGTTACATCTATTTTGGGGTGTTGCATGGCATCGCCGTGATGCTCATCGTGGTGCGCGCTACGGCTGGATGGGGCGCTCACCTGTGGT
>CAZHDP010000414.1:1571-3324 GCA_964531605.1 uncultured Burkholderiaceae bacterium
GGTGACCATGCCCTGGTTGGCCGTGGTGGCGCATGGCGCCTTCCCAGACCTTCGTTGGTTGGACGCGAAGGCCTTGAATTGGCTGGGACTGGTGTCACACAAACCCCGAACCGAAGACTACGTGCCCGTCTTGCCCTGGTTGGGTGTGATGTGGTGGGGCATGGCCTCAGGCCGTTGGGTGTTGACCCATCGCCCCCGCTGGCTGACTCACGGGCCTTGCCACGGCTTGCTGAGCGGCTTAGGTCGGCACAGCCTGGGGTTTTACATGGTGCATCAACCCGTGTTGATGGGGTTGTTGTCCTTGGCCTCTTGGCTTGGCATGCGGCCTTGAAATGCACCTGAAGGCACACGACGGCAGTGCATCAGCCTTCAAAACAACAAAGCGCGAAACAGGTTCGCGCTTTGTTTAAAAACCTGGCCCTGCGCATGCAGGGCGAAAAGCTTATTCCACCTTGGCCTTGGCGCGAAGGTCTTCCTGGAACTTGGCCAGTTTTTGCTGTTGCAGTTGCTGGGAGATTTGCGGCTTGATTTGCTCCAGTGGGGGCAGCTCAGGCGCTTTGGCTTGGCGCTCGTCGTCCAAACGGATGATGTGGTAACCAAACTGGCTCTTGACGGCTGTGTCGGTGATTTGCCCCTTTTTGAGCTTCACCATGGCTTCAGAAAACTCTTTCACGTAGCTGTTGGCGCTGGCCCAATCCAGGTCACCGCCCTTGGCGCCAGAGCCTGGGTCTTTGGAATGCTTTTTGGCGAGGTCGTCAAATTTGCCGCCCTTTTTCAGGTCAGCGATCAGCTTTTTGGCTTCGTCTTCTTTCTCGACCAGGATGTGACGGGCGCGGTATTCTTTGCCATCACCCGCTTGGGCTTTGGCGTCGGCCACTGCGCGGTCGTACTCAGCCTTGACTTCGGCGTCGGTCACGGGGTTGGCTTTTTGGTAATCGGCAAACAGTTCCCGAATCAAAATGGTCTGTTTGGCCAGTTCAATCTGGTTTTTGAAGTCTTCAGAAGCATCCAGGCCGCGTTTTTGGGCTTCTTGCATGAAGATTTCGCGGGCAATGACCTCGTCCTTGATCTGACCCTGCATTTCAGGCGTCACAGGGCGACCAGAGCGGGCCACTTGTTGGGCCAGCACGTCCACGCGGGAAGAGGGCACGGCCTTGCCATTCACGATGGCAACGTTTTGTGCCAAGGCCGAGAAACTGGCGGTGCCCATCAAGGCGGCGCCGATCAGCGTGGAGAGAAGCTGCTTTTTCATGAATACGGTCCTGAAAGTCTGTGGTGTGTTTCGGCTCAATGGCCATGGGCCATCAAAGGCGTTCGATCGCCAAAGCGTGCAGCCCCTGGTCCAAAAAATCTTGAAGCGAATCATACACAAGCCGATGCTGTGCCACCCGGCTCTTGCCCTCGAACATCGGGGAGGCGATTTTGACCCTGAAATGCGAGCCATAGCCCTCGCTGTTGGCCCCCACATGCCCCGCATGCAAACCGCTTTCATCGATGACTTGCAGCGCCGTGGTTTGCAGCTTTTCACGCAGGCGTTGTTCGATGTCTTCTGCCCGTGCCAGTGTCATGATTCGGCTTTCGTGTAGCGGCTAAGGTAGATGGCTTGCAACACCACAAACACCACCATCAGGCCCAGACCGCCGAACATTTTGAAATTCACCCAGGTGTCGGTGCTGAAGGTGAACGCCACCCACAGGTTGAGCACGCCCATGGCGGTGAAAAACCCTGCCCAGCTCCAGCACATCACCCGCCA
>CAZHDP010000415.1:0-3308 GCA_964531605.1 uncultured Burkholderiaceae bacterium
CCATGGCGGCGACGCTGGAATGCCCGCAACGCCTTCAGGCGGCGGCAGCACAACCATGGGCAACGGCATCACCCTCGGCGGCCCTCAAACCCCTGCAGACAACGGCAATGCGGGGGGGGGCTTGATGGGCGGTCTCAACGACCTGCTGTTTGGCACGACCGGACCACGTGGGGGCAAACACGACGGTTTGGCGCAAACGATGGCCAAATCGGCGGTACGCACCATCGGCACGACCGTGGGCAAGGAAATCTTGCGAGGTGTGCTCGGTGGCATTTTCGGGGGAAGGCGCTGAGCCGATCCCGCTGCCCAAGCCCCACCTTGAAAGCCTGCCATGAGCCAACTCCACATCATTGACCACCCCTTGGTGCAACACAAGTTGACGTTGATGCGGCGCAAGCAAGCCAGCACGCATGAATTTCGCACCCTGCTCAACGAGTTGTCGGCACTGATGACCTACGAGGTGACCCGCGACATGTCCACGCAGGAGGTCGACATTGAAACCCCGCTTGAGACCATGAAGGCGCGCGTGATAGATGGCAAAAAGCTGGTGTTTGTCTCCATCCTGCGGGCGGGGAACGGCATCTTGGAAGGCATGTTGAATGTGGTTCCCGGGGCACGGGTAGGCCATGTTGGCCTGTACCGAGACCCCCAAACCCTGCAAGCGGTGGAGTATTACTTCAAGATGCCACACGGCATGCCTGAGCGTGATGCCATCGTGGTCGACCCCATGCTGGCCACAGGCAATTCAGCCATTGCGGCGATCAACCGATTGAAGGCGGTCCACCCGCGGTCCATCAAATTCGTGTGCCTGCTCACGTGCCCTGAGGGCATTGCGGCCTTGCAGCAAGCGCACCCTGATGTGGACATCTACACCGCTGCGGTAGACCGGCGACTGAACGACCACGGCTACATCTTGCCCGGATTGGGGGATGCAGGTGACCGCATCTACGGGACGCAGTGAGGCGTCATGCCTTCAAGCGCTGGGCGTAGAAACCCAACGGCGCAGCTGTGCGTAAACCTGTGCATCACTGAGCAGGTCAAAATGCCCCAACCCGTAGACAGTATGGTGCTCGGCAAAAGGCAGGCCCAGAGCGCTGGCCACAGAGACCAAACCGTCGCCCTTGGGACGGCCACTCTGGGGGGCATCCGGGTGACGGCTCGCAGCCAAGGCACACCATTTGACGGTTGAAGGCAAGCGCGGCGGATCTTTCAATACGGGGGTATCCCCCTGCGTCAGGTTGAACAATTCGCCATGCCGCAAGTCTTGAATACCGGCACTGCGCGTTCTCGCCACGCCCGCCAAAGGCGCGGAATACGGACTGACCCCGAGCAAATAACTGGCCCAAGCCCCAGCTTTTTCCAAAGACGCCCCTTGGTGTGGCGACCCCAAAGTCACCAGTGTTGACAATTTGGCCAACCAGTTTGTTTCGCTTGACGTGGCTTGTGCCGCTTGGTGACAAGCACTGAAAGCCACCAAGCCCCCCATGCTGTGACCCACGATCACCAGTTCACTGATCGGCACCGGCCAGGCTTGCACCAGCTGCGTCAGCAGGCGATGGAACGACTGCCCGTTTTCACCGATGTGCAGACCTGTGTTGTAGTGCAAGTAAAGTGGCACGAAGCCTTCATCGTTGGCCAACGCTGCACCGTGGTCGTGACCCTGGCGATGCCACTGGAGATCGTTCATGCACAAGCCATGCACCAACAGCAGCAAGCGCCCAGGCTGCCCCGCAAAACGTTGCGCCAACGCTGTGCGAGTCAAACTCAGCGCCTCGCCAGCCTGACGGCATTGCATCGTGATGGCCAAGCCGTTGGCCGTTGCAGCCATGTGATCGCCAAAAGCCCCATTCAAAGCCGCTTGAATCGCCTCACGTTGTGGCAGCGACGAAGATCCCTTCATCCACGGAGACAAGGCTTGCAGCGAGCGGTCCAAGGCCTGCCCCACGTGTCGGGTTACGCCACTCACACCACGGTAAACCAGGCCAGGGAGACCTGTCATGCGCGCCTCGGGCACTGCCCCTAAGGGTGGCGAGAGCCGGGCAATGTTGCGGTGCATGCCCTCCACCACGTCCACCACACCCGTCACGGCATGGATGACCAAACCATTCACGGCACGCAAATCAGACGACAACTGTCCGTCGGGTGGTGTTGCAGGTTTGACGTCCTTTACATCATCTGTTGCCGCACCTGGCTTGGCCTTTGGCCGAGCAGAAGATGAACGAGACGAACGAGCCGGAGGAGGTGTAGGAGGACCTGATGGTGACGGCATGGCATGAGCCCTTGAGGTGTTCGGGCCATTACAACAAAAAACCCGCCGAAGCGGGTTGTTTGTTGGGTTCGGGGGTGTGACCACCCCCAAGGCACCGGACATCAGCCCATGTGCAAACCGCCGTTGACCGAGAAGTCAGCACCGGTGGAGTAACCACCTTCTTCAGACGCCAACCACGCGATGATGGATGCGATTTCGCTGGGTTCGCCCAAGCGTTTGACAGGAATGGTGGCAACGATCTTGTCCAACACGTCTTGGCGGATCGCCTTGACCATGTCGGTGCCAATGTAGCCAGGGCTCACGGTGTTGACCGTCACGCCTTTGTTGGCCATTTCCTGGGCCAAAGCCATCGTGAAGCCGTGCATGCCAGCCTTGGCCGCAGAGTAGTTGGTTTGGCCCGCTTGGCCCTTTTCACCGTTCACCGACGAGATGTTGATGATGCGGCCCCAGCCCTTTTCAACCATGTCACCGACGACCTGCTTGGTCACGTTGAACATGGAGTTCAGGTTGGTTTCGATCACAGCGTCCCAGTCTTCACGGGTCATCTTCAGGAACATGCGGTCCTTGGTGATGCCAGCGTTGTTGACCAGCACATCGATGCTGCCATGCTCAGCCTTGGCCTTGGTGAAAGCCTCCACCGTAGAGTCCCACGCACCCACGTTACCCACGGAAGCGTAGAAGGTGTAACCGAGGGCCTTTTGCTCGTCCAGCCATTTCGTGAAGTCACGGGTTGGACCGCAGCCAGCGATGACCTTGAAACCTTCTTTGTGAAGGCGCTGGCAAATGGCGGTACCGATACCACCCATGCCACCCGTAACGTACGCGACTTTTTGACTCATGTTTGCTCCTTAATGAATTTGAGTTCTACAAATTTGATAGCAGCATAGCCAATGTAGCTGTGCTGAAACTGACATATTGACCAGGGGTTAACGCTCAACGGCGAGCGACACGCCCATGCCGCCACCGATGCACAAGGCGGCCACGCCTTTTTTGGCGCCACTGCGTTGCATTTCGTGCAGCAAGGTCACCAAAATGCGGC
>CAZHDP010000416.1:0-3283 GCA_964531605.1 uncultured Burkholderiaceae bacterium
CTCGCGCTCCAGCCATTGGGCAAAACGCAGGCACACCGGATCGGCAAACGCAGCGCCAATGACTTGGGCACCCACGGGCAGCCCCATGTCAGTCAAGCCCAGGGGCACGGCGGTGGCTGGCAAACCCACAACGCCGGGGTAACCCGCCCAAAACAAGGACGCGGTGCCCTCTTGGTCTTGCCCATTGACACTCACCATGCGTTCCCATCGCTCGCCCTGTTGGTTGTGGGCAAAGGCCGGGGTGGTGGCGATCGGCGTGATCAACACATCGAAGCCCGTGAAGAACTGCGCCCACTGGCGTCGCAACACGGCCCGTTGCTCATCGAACGCCACCCAGTCCCGGTGGCTCATGGTGGAGGCCCGGAAATGGGCCGCACGGTAGCTGGGGTCGTCTGCAGCAACCGTGGTGGCGGTTTGTGCAAAGCGGGCATAGGTATCGGCATCGAGCCATGCGCCGGTGGCACTGCGCAACAGGTTCAGGTACACACGTTGGCTCTGTGCACTGTCCACGGGCCGGGCACCTTCAACCACACAGACACCGGCACCGCGCAAAAAATCAGCCAACTCGTGCAGCTTGGCTTGCACAGCATCGTCCACCGGGGCGATGGCATCGTCAAACAAGATACCTACCCGACAACGTGAGGGCGCAGGCGCCCGGTCTCGCCACTGGACAGGCTGCCACCCCATGGGCCCAAACCCTTGCAAGGGCGCGGCCACAATGTCCATCGCCAAAGCCAGGTCTGTGGCGCTGCGCGCCATCGGGCCGACCACCGCGAGGTCGAGGCTGTCAATGCAGACTTGGCCGGGCAGCTGGTGCCCCTCCATCGGCACGACACCCCAGGTGGGCTTGTGGCCGTACACGCCACAGTAGTGCGCCGGGTTGCGTATCGACGCGCCAATGTCACTGCCCAGCTCCAACCCCGTCAGCCCAGCCGCCAGAGCCGCCGCCGCACCGCCAGACGACCCGCCCGGCCCACGCGTCACGTCCCATGGGTTGTTGGTGGTGCCATACACCGGGTTGAAGGTTTGCCAGTCAGCCAAAGCCACAGGCACGTTGGTCTTGCCATAAATCACCGCACCCGCATCGATCAGACGCTGAACAGCCACTGCCGCCTGACGGGCGACATTGCCACGCTGGGGCACAAAACCCCAGGTGGTGGGCAAGCCGGCGACATCAAACGATTCTTTGACCGTCATCGGCAGCCCGTGTAAGGGCCCCCAGGATTCGCCCCGCGCCGTTGCCACATCTGCGGCCTGGGCACGTTGGCGTGCGGCATCCAGGTCGGTCACCACCACCGCATTGAGCGCGGGGTTGAGCCGTCCGCACCGCGCCAGGTAGTGTTCGAGCAAGGCAACGGAGGTCAGCTCGCGCCGCCGCAGCCGCAAAGCCAACTCATGCGCAGGCAGGAGACCGATGTCCATCACTGGGGCTGCAAATTGATCGACTTGAACAGTGCGCGGTAGCGTGCAACCTCAGAGGTGTAGAGCTTGTCCAACTCGGCCACACCCATGGGTGCGGGGACGGTACTGCCGGTGCTGATCATGCTTTTGCGCACGTCCGGATTTTTCATGGTTTCGTTCATTGCCTGATTGATGCGTGCAACAGCAGCATCGGGCGTCGCCTTTGGCACCTGCACGCCGATCCACAGGTCAAAGTTGAACTCTGGCAGCAGCTTGTGGCTGGACATCGTGGGCACATCGGGGAACAGCGCATGGGATTGCGGTGCGGCAATCGCAATGGCTTTGACCCGTTTGTCGGTGATCATGCCGGGCACTGGCCCTGCCAGTGGGAAAAATGCCATGTCAACCTGGCCGCCTGCCAAGTCGGTGATCAGCTGACCACCGCCCTTGTAGGGCACGTGCAGCATTTTTTGGTTGGTCATGGCCGAAAACTTTTCGCCCATGAGGTGGTACAGCGAGCCTGGGCCGACACTGCCATAAGAAGGTTCTTTGCCTTTGGACCAGGCGAGGAACTCGTCAATGGTGTTGGCAGGAATGTCTTTGCGGATCAGCATGATGACCGAGGTGGCCCCGATCATGCCCGCGAGCCGCACATCCTCGGGTTTGAACTTGACTGCAGACAAAGCCAATGGGGCCAACACCAGTTCCATCGGCGTGGCCAACACTTGGCTGTGCCCGTCGGCAGGTGCGGCCAACACCTTCTGCACGCCCAAGGCACCGCTGACACCGCCCAGATTCTCAATCACCACCGTCTGGCCCAATTGCTTTTGGTATTCGGTTTGGACCTGGCGGGCCACAAAATCAGAGGCTCCGCCTGCAGGGTAAGGCACCACCACATTGATGACTTTGGAAGGGAAATTTTGCGCTGCAGCATTCCAGGCAAAACCAGTGGCCAGCAAGACAGCGACTGCGCGCCGGGTGAAGCGAAAGGACATGGTCGGGGTCTCCGAAAGGTGAGTTGAACAGTGAAAAGCCCACACGGCAGGCCCTGTCAACAGGCCTTGTGATCCACTGCAGTATCAATAACTTGCCACCGCCGCGTTATCTCAAATTGGCAAACCGGGAGCGGGGTTTTCCCCGAGGGCACCGCTGCGGTGCGCCAAGACCGCGCTCAGTCGGTGTCGTGCATCAGGCCCAGCACCGCTTGCTGCACCGCCTCAGCACCTTGCTGCCAAATCTGCTGCTTCCAATCGTCAGCACCGGGGTAAAAGGCCTCTCGCAAGGTGGCTTTGATAGATGCTGCCAATGACGCGTTGGCATCGGGATGGTTGTGCAGCCAATGCTCGGCCCGCAAGGCCGCGTGCATGGCTTCGGACGGCACGGTGCCGAACTCCAGGCAAATACCGGTGTAAGTCGCCTCAGGACATTCGTCGTACACCGCCATTTGAACGGGGCCCGTCATCGGAATGCTGTTGGACGTGCCCGTGTGCACCGACGTCACCTTGTCACCCCACCAGCGACGGGCGCGAGCGAGTGTGCGACCGGTGTCGGTTGCCGCAAAAATCCGCTCCCCCACGCCGTAGGGGCCCAAACCGGTGTGCAAATCCACCCAGGCCAGATGCTGACAAGCCGCCAATTGCTGCGACAACACCCGCCTGAACACCTGTTGACTCCAGGTGGGTCCCACGCCACCATAAAACAGACCATCGGCATGGGCATGCTGGCCACCGGTGATGGCCAATTGCCAGCGACGGGCGTCCCAGGCCAACTTCCAGCCCTGCAAAGCCTGATCATGTGCAGGGTCAGGCGGCCAAGTTGCTGGCAGCAAATGCGGGTGCAAAGTGCTGTAGTCCGCATTGACGGGCAAGGCAGCGCTGAAGTT
>CAZHDP010000417.1:0-3256 GCA_964531605.1 uncultured Burkholderiaceae bacterium
GGCATGGCCAACCATTTCTACCGTGAGCGGGTGGACCAGCATTTGCGCATCGGCATCCGCACGGTTGAGCTCTTGCGTGCCCGTGGGGTAGACCAGTTGCACAGCCGCAAGCTGCGCAGTTTCGCAGAAGTGGCCTTTCAGTAAAGGCTTGTTGTCAAGCGCCAGTGGCGGTGTGCCGGCCCATCAACTCGCCCATGCGCACCGGGCCTGCGGCTTGCCAGTCCGGGTTGAACCGCAGTGTGTTGGCTGGCCACAGCAACACCACCGTAGAGCCCAGTAGAAACCGCCCCATCTCGGCACCTTGGGCCAAGGTGTTCGCGGTGTCGTCATAGCGCCATTCGGTCACTGCGGGGCGACGAGGCGGGTTCACGATGCCGTGCCACGTGGTGGCCATGCTGCCGACGATGGTGGCCCCCACCAGGACCTGCACAAAGGGGCCAAAGGCCGTGTCAAACACACACACCACCCGCTCGTTGCGCGCAAACAGGCCTGGCACACCCCGTGCTGTGGTTGGATTGACCGAGAACAAGTCGCCCGGTACGTAGATCATCCTGCGTAGCGTGCCTGCACAGGGCATGTGGATGCGGTGGTAGTCCTTGGGGCTGAGGTAAATGGTCGCGAAATGCCCGTCGTGAAACAAGGCGGCCAGTTCAGCGTCGCCTCCGACCAGCGCTTGCGTGCTGTAAGTGTGCCCTTTGGCTTGGAAAATTTGGTCTTGGTCGATGTTGCCAAACTGGCTGATGGCACCGTCAACGGGGCACACGAAATCGGCATCCGCCAATGGCCGCGCACCTTCCCGCAAAGGGCGGGTAAAAAACGCATTGAAGGTGTCGTAAGCGCCTGGATCGGGTTGCGCCGCCTCGGCCATGTTCACGCCATAGCGTTGAATGAAACGGGGGATGATGGCCTGGGCCAAGGCCCGCGATGGGGAGTTGGCCACCCAACCTGCCAGGGCGGTGACCGCCTTTTGAGGAAGCAGGTACTGTGGCAGCACGGCAAGACGGTCGGACAAGATGGCCACCCAGAGTTCGAGGAGACCGGATTTTAGCTGTCCAATGGGCGTCTTCACCCACCACTCGACCCCACGGCCTGCTCCACAATAGCGACATGACCACCGACACCCCTCCGGCGAGTTCAGCGCCTTTTTTTGACGTCAGCCATTTGTGCAAACGCTATGGCTCGACCACCGTGGTGAATGACCTGTCGTTTCAGATTGCCCCAGGGGAGTGTCTGGGTGTGATCGGGCCCAATGGGGCAGGCAAAACCACGACCATCCGGATGTGCCTGGGGCAGTCTGAGCCTGACAGCGGCAGCATCACTGCGTTCGGTTTGGCCATGCCAGCCGAAGCCTTGGCCATCAAGGCCCAATTGGGCGTGGTCAGTCAAAACGACACCCTGGACCCGGATTTCACCTGTGCGGAAAGCCTCTTGGTGTACGGCCGCTACTTCGGCATGAAAGACGCCGCCATCCGTGCACGCATCCCGCAATTGCTGGCATTTGCTGCGCTCACCCACAAGGCCGAGGCCAAGCCTGGCGAACTGTCTGGTGGCATGAAGCGCCGACTCAGTTTGGCGCGCGCCCTGGTCAACGACCCTCGCTTGCTCTTGCTCGATGAACCCACCACCGGTTTGGACCCCCAGGCCCGTCACCTGATGTGGGAACGGTTGCAACTGTTGCTGCAGCAGGGCAAATCCATTTTGTTGACCACCCATTTCATGGACGAAGCCGAACGGCTGTGCAGCCGTTTGCTCGTGTTGGACCATGGCCGCAAGATTGCAGAGGGCACACCCAAAGACCTGATTGCACAACACCTGGAGCCCGAGGTCGTGGAAGTTTTCGGCGTGGGCGCCTTGGGCTTGCAAGACAGCCCCTTGAAGGCGTTGGCTGCACGTGTGGAGGTCAGCGGCGAGACTTTGTTTTTCTACACGGCATCTGCGCAACCTTTGTTGACAGCCCTGCAGGCCTACCCTCAGCTGCGCACCTTGCACCGCCCCGCGAACCTGGAGGACTTGTTTCTCAAGCTCACGGGACGCCAAATCCGGGAGGAAGGTTAATGAAGGCATCTCTATGGGCGCCACCCCGTTTGTCCATGCGTTGGTGGCCGGTATTTTTGCGCAACCTGTTGGTGTGGCGCAAGCTGGCCATTCCCAGCTTGGTGGGCAACATCGCCGAGCCGCTGATGTGGCTGGTGGCCTTTGGTTACGGTCTGGGTGCTTTGGTAGGGCAGGTGCGCATGGGCGACACGCAAGTGCCATACATCCTGTTTCTGGCGAGTGGTTCCATTTGCATGAGCGCGATGAACGCAGCCTCGTTTGAGGCCTTGTATTCCGCGTTTTCACGGATGCACGTGCAAAAGACATGGGACGGCATCATGAATGCACCCGTGCGCCTGGATGATGTGGTGTTGGCCGAAATGCTTTGGGCGGCGTTCAAGGCTTTGTTCACCGTCACGGCCATCCTGGGGGTGATGCTGGCCTTGGGCATCAGCCACAGCATGAAGTTGTTGGTGGCGTGGCCCATCTTGTTGGGCGTGGGCATCACGTTCAGTTGCATTGCCTTGATCTTCAATGCGCTGGCGAAAGGCTATGACTTTTTCACTTACTACTTCACCCTGTTCTTGACGCCGATGATGTTCCTCAGCGGCATCTTCTTTCCGCGTGCTCAATTGCCCCCGGTGGTGCAGGCCATCACCGATTGGTTGCCCTTGACGGCCGCAGTCGAATTGGTGCGACCATTGTTCTTGGACCAGTGGCCGGCGCACCCTGTGCGGCATGGGGTGGTGTTGGTGGGTTTTGCGGTGGTGTCATTTTGGGTGGCGTTGGCTTTCACACGACGGCGTTTCAAGGGGTAAATCATGGGTAGCTTCTGTTCAAGGTGGGCCATGGGGGTGTTCAGGCGGTGTTCTCAATGCCTGGTTTGCGCCGCAGCGCTGGTGTTTGGCGGGTCGCCAGCGGCGCAAGAGCTGGCGCTGTTTGCGGCCGCCGGGGTGAAGGCCCCTGCCGAGGAACTGATCGCCGAGTTTGAGCGCACGACCGGCTTGCATGTTCGGCGGGTCTATGACACGGCAGGTGCGGCCGAGCAACAGTTTGTGACGGCTGGCAAGCGTGGGGTTCTCATCACCACGGCCCCGCGCATCCGCAGTATTGCCGCATCGGGGCAGGGCACAACACGGGGTGTCGGCGACACCTTGGCTGGGGTGGCCGTGGCCGAGCGCATGCCGCGCATGCCGTTGAACACGGCCGACGATTTGAAAGC